>JBNJFZ010000047.1:0-33849 GCA_051747295.1 Myxococcota bacterium | reverse complement strand
GACCGCGAACAACTCGGCGACGGGGTCTTCGCCGTCTTCGAGCGGCCGCCCGGCGGCGACCCCGATGCCCCGGCGGAGGACTCCTGGATCGCCGAGGCCTCTCGCTGCCGCGCGGCATTCGAAGAGTATGAGACGCTCGCCAATATGCCGCTCGAGACACGAAAAATGGTCACCGGTATCGCTGGGGACGCATCGAAATATTTCGGTGGGATGGGCGCTTCGATTCAATTCAAGCAACTCCTGCGCGACGACTTCTCGGAGCTGGATACGTCGCTGAAGATGGTGATTCCGCTGGATCGTCACCGCCGGATCTCTCCCGCAGCACTCGAGGACTACATCTTCGCGACCACCGAGCTCTTCGGCGCGGGCGTCACCGCGGCGGCCCGACTGGCCGGAATGAAGCGCCCGGACTCCATCTTGCCCGTCAACAGCGCGAACCGAGCCAGCCTCGACCACTGCTTTGGCGAGAAAGCTCGCACCATCAACTCATTCGTGCAGTTGCATGAACAGATCTGGGATCTCGAATGGTTCGACGCACCGGAGCCCGAAGACGAGCTCGAGCGCCTGGTGTGGCAAAACCGTGTCGCCCTGCTCGATGTGTTCTTCTACGACCCATCCGACCGATGAATGGCAGACGAGCCGCGAGGTTGTTACGATACGTGTAACGTCGCCCCAGACCCGAGGAAAGACCTATGCGTCTCGCCCGCATCGCCCATGTCGTCGCGACCACGCTCGCCGCGGCCACGCTCACCGCGTCCTGTATCGGTGGCGGGGGCGGCTCGAATAACGCCGGAAACAACAACGGTGCGGGCAATAACGGCCAGATGGACGCCGGCGGTGACGACTCGAGCACGACCGACGATACCGAAGAGTCGGTCGACATCCCGCAAATCGACGTCGAAGATGGGCCACCCGCCGGCAATCCGGACGGCGCGTGCTCGGACATCCCGGCCGAAGCGGCCCCCGTCGACACGTCGAACCCCGACATCGTCGTCGGTGATGGCACCGCCGAAAGCTGCACCAGCCAGGATTTTGTCGACGCCGTCGCACAGGGTGGCATCATCACCTTCGATTGCGGCGAAGACCCGGTGACCATCCAGCTCGACCAGACCGCAAAGGTCTTCAACGACACCGGCCCCCAGATCGTCATCGACGGCGGGGGCAAGGTCACGCTCGACGGGCAAGGGCAGCACCGCATCCTGTACATGAATACGTGCGACGAGGCCCAGAACTGGACGACGTCCCACTGTCAGAACCAGGACCACCCGCAGCTGACCGTCCAGAACCTGACCTTTATCAATGGAGACGCGTCCGGCACCGATCAAGACCCCGGTGGCGGCGGCGCGATCTACGTGCGCGGCGGGCGCTTCAAGATCGTCAACTCCCGCTTCTTCAGCAACCGCTGTGAGGACGTCGGCCCGGACCACGGCGGCGCGGCCGTGCGCGTGCTGAGCCAGTACGAAGGCCGCCCGGTTTACGTCGTCAACAGCACGTTCGGCGGCGACCCGGAGCTCGGAGGCGTGTGCTCGAACGGCGGCGGCCTGAGCAGCATCGGGGTGTCTTACACGGTCATCGACAGCCTCTTCAGCCATAATGAGGCCATCGGCAACGGCGCCAACCCCGCTCAGGAGGGCACGCCCGGCGGCGGCAGCGGCGGCGCGATCTACAACGACGGCAACGACTTCACGCTGACGATCTGCGGAACCAAGATCGTCGACAACCACGCCAACGAAGGCGGCGGCGCGATCTTCTTCGTCAGCAACAATCGCACCGGGCACCTCGTCATCCGCGAGTCGACCCTGAAGCGAAACCCGAGCGAGGGCTTCGAGACGGACGGCTACCCCGGCATTTTCTATCTGGGCGACGGCGATCCGCAGGTCAACGACTCGATCATCGAGTAGGCAGCGCAAGGCGAGTTCAGCCGAGCTCGACGACCATCGCGGTGGAGTTGTCGCGCTCGACGCGGTCGAGCGACTGTTGGTTGATGGCTTCGGCGACTGCCTGCGGCTGTCCACGTCGCGACTCGACATAGCGCAGCAACATATCCTCCGTGAGGCTGCCGTGGGCACCGTCAGTCGTGAGGACGAAGATATCACCCGGCGCAATCGGGACGCCGACCTCGCGCGGGTCTTCGTCCATCTCCAGCTTCTCGCGAACATCGCCTGAAAAACTGTCCACGCGGTTCGACTCGATCTCCATCCCCGTGCTCAGAAAGCGCGCGATCGTGCGGGAGCTCGCCTCGGGGTCCTGCGTGTCGTCCTCACCCAGCTTCTTCAAGATGCTCGCCAGGGTGTGGTCCTGTGTCAGGTGGACGACTTCACCGTCTCGGACAACCACCGCGCGCGAATCGCCCACGTGGCAGACACCCGCTCGGTTGCCGGCGACCAGCAGGCCGGTAAAGGTCGTGCCGCCGCGGTTGCTGCTCGGCTCGAACTCGCCGCGCAGGCTCAAGAACTGACTCGCCACCTTCAGGATCGCCCGTGCGAACGCGTTGGGCTGGTCCTCGATGGCCGTGACGCCGTAGTAGTTCACCGCGCGCGAGAACGCGCGACACGCCGCATTGACCGCGGCGCGACTGGCCTTCTCACCATCTTTGATCCCGCCGATCCCGTCGGCCACGCAGAAAAAGCCCACAGATCGGTCGCGCGAGCCGGTGATCGACTGGTGAATCGCGTGGCCGCACGAATCCTGGTTGTTTCGGCGGAAGATGTAGTTACCGATTGTCGAGGCGGACCCGACCGAAAAATGCGGTGCTCGCTCGAGCTCATAGCGAAGTTGATTGACCGCGAGGCGCACGCCACCCGCATCTCGAAACGCCAGGTCACCGTACGGCGAGACGCAACCGGCCACCAGCTGGGAGAGGCCGGGCTGGAGTAGGCCGAGCTCCGCCATCGCGTCGCGCTCCTGGAGCATCGACGCCATCTGATGGCCACCCGGATAGTCCTGGCCCATGAAGTGCTCGAACGCCAACTCGCCCACCAGGCGCATATCCCGCCACACGCTCTGCTCGTCGAGGCGCTCCGTCGAGCGCAACCCGATGGCCGCGACGAGCGTCAACTCCCCGGTCTCCGGGTCCATATAGAGGTGCTGTCGCTTGAACCCTCGCAACTCGCAGCCGGCGCGGTGCCAGTCTTCGACCTGATCCACCAGCCCTTCGAGTCCATCCAGCGCCTCGAGTCCATCCAGCGCTCTCCACGTCTCGTCATCGAACGGCACCAGGTCGTCCGACGGCAACGCGACCAAAGCAATCAGGCCGTCGGTGCGCGTCTCGACGTCGATCAGGCGGCCGTCGACGTCGTCCTTTCGTCCAAGCCTGCGTAGTGCGGCGATCCAATCGCCGTCCACACCGGTCCACACCAACAACGGGCCCGCTGCCATGTCGGCGATGTACGAGACAGTTCCCCCCGAGGCCAAGATCTGCTCGCGAATGACGAGTTCACGGTCGCCTACTTCGACTGTTTGTCCGGGCTTGAAGCGATTCATTGCTCGCCCTCCTCGTCCAGGATAGGCGAGGAATCCTCTTGCCAATCGACCACGGCCGGCGGCTCGATTGGACGCGGAAGCTTCTCTCCCTCATCGGGGGCGTGGAAGAGAAGCAAGGTGGAGCCCAGCCCGATATCGTCGCCCGCGGAGAGCCGGACGTGCTCGTCGAATAGCTCGCGATTCAGGTAAGTGCGATGGCGATTCGCCAGTGAGCGCAGCCACCAGGTGCCGTCGTGCTGGACGATCTCGGCGTGGCGGTAGGCCACGAACTTCCGGAGCACGTCGGGGAGCGCCGACAGGTCCCAATCGGGCTGGTCGAGCTCGTCCCACGGCGCCTCTTTGAGGAGCTCACCTGCTGCAGGAAAGCTTCGGCCAACCACGCAGCTCGACGACTCATCGAGCAGGTACGACACGTCTGTCGGCCCGCCACGCAACATCAAAAAGAGCGCGGCGCCTTCCGCGCTGGCCAACAGCTCGCTTCGCCGTGCTTTCCACCGGTCCAGCGTGTCGGACGCGATCTCGAAGCGGTAGCGAACCACGCCCAGCTCCAGCTCGGCGCCGTGCTCGATTGGCCGCGAGCCGTCAGGTGCAACGAGGGTTTGCCCGTCGATCTTGGTGGAGGCGCGCGGCGATACCGAGCGCGCAAGCCAACTCCCGTCCGCCGCGCGCGTCAGCTGGAGGTGGGGCGCGCCGAGCCGATAATTCTCGTGGTCTTCCAGGCCCGATGGGATCAGGTCGACCGGGCCGTATTGATTGGCGTGCCGTCCGATGAGCACGTCGGGGCCATGGATCGTCTCGATCTCGTCCGACTCGTCGCCGATGCGCACGAGCTGCGCGAGCGCGGGCAGCGCGTGGGTCTCCGCGACCTCCACATCGACCCGCTCCGCCCATCCGCGTAAAATATCGAGGTCTATGTCATCCAAGGGATCGCCGTCCTTTCGCTGCTCGAACCTAGTCGGTCCCTATCACGGTATCTCGATGCCGCACCTGTACATCCCATCCGCGGCCCTCGAGCCGTTCGGCGATCGTCTCCGAGATCGCGATCGAGCGATGTCGGCCGCCGGTGCAGCCGATACCAATCGTAAGGTAGCTCTTCCCCTCGCGCCTGTAGAGCGGCAAGACGAAGTCCGCCATCTCCTGGAAGAGCGCGATAAAGCGGCTGGTCTCGGGAAAACCGAGCACGTAGTCGGCGACATCGGGGTCGGCCCCGGTCTTGTCGCGAAGCTCACTCACAAAATAAGGGTTTGGCAAAAAGCGCACGTCGTAGACGAGGTCGCACTCGACCGGCAACCCGTGCTTGAAGCCAAAGCTGAGCACCGTGATTTGCAGCTCGGGACGCCCGTCGCCCCCAAAATGCGCTTGAATCAACGCCTTGAGGTCGTGGACGGTCTGGTTGGTCGTGTCGATGATCTCGTCGGCGCGATGTCGGAGGTCGGCGAGGCGCTTTTTCTCGGCCTTGATGCCATCGCGAACCGTACCGTCTTCGGGGGTCATCGGATGACGTCGCCGTGTCTCACTGTACCGCTTGACGAGCTCGTCCTCGTCGGCCTCGAGGAACACGACATCCAGCGGGACCCCCTCGGTCTCGAGTTGGTCGACCATCTCGCCAGCCTTGTCGAGGAACTCGCGCAGCCGGGTGTCGATGACGAACGCCAACGACTGCATCGTTCCTCCACCGGTCGCCAACTCCACGACCTTGGGGAGCAACTGGACCGGCAAGTTGTCGATACAAAAATAGCCCAGGTCTTCCAGCGCGTGGATGGCGGTGGACTTTCCCGAGCCACTGAGGCCGGTGATGATGATAACGTGGGGCGGAGTGCCCTCGGCACCAGTCGAAACCTGGTTGCCAAGGCCGGTCTCGGCGGGCGGGTTTACGGGTTCGTCTGCCACTTTGAGGCCCTGTCGCGATCGCGCCCGTCTGAGTTGCCGCTCGGCCGAAATTCAGGTTCAGCCGAGGACTTTGACGCACGCAACGGTGACGTTGTCGTTCCCGCCATTTTCGTTGGCGGCTTCAATGAGATCGTCGCAGCAGGTTTCCAGATCGTCCTTATTGGCCACCATGATCCTCTCGATCACGTCGTCGGTGATCATGGCGTTGAGCCCGTCAGAGCAGAGCATGTAGATATCGCCGGGTTCAGAGCGTTCGTGGCTGACGTCGACCTGGACGGTCTCCTTCATGCCGAGCGCTCGGACGATGACGTTTTTATGAGGGAAGTTCTCGATCTCCTGCTCGGTGAGATCTTTCATCTTGATATAGTCGTTGAGCAGTGAGTGGTCTTCGGTGACCTGCTCGAGCTTATCGCCGCGGAGGCGATAGATACGACTGTCGCCGACGTGGCCAAAGTAGGCTCGATCGTCGGCGAAGAACAGCGAGACGATGGTCGTGCCCATCCCGCGCTGCGCGGAGTTTTGAGCCGCCGTCTCGTAGATGCGCAGGTTGGCCAGCTTGATGCCCGCAGCCAGCCTATTTTCCTCGTAGGCTAGCCCCTTCTCCATCTTATAGGGCCAGGTGATGTCTTCGTCGGCCGACGTATCGGCAAAAAACTCCGCCACGGTTTCGACGGCCATTTCCGAGGCGACCTCTCCACTGGCGTGGCCGCCCATTCCGTCGGCGACCATGTAGAGATTTTCTTCCTCGACCAGACAGATATCGTCTTCGTTGTGGGTACGCTTCATACCCACGTCTGTCTTGCCTGTGTATTCGAGTTTAAGAGCCAAGATGACACCCGAGTGCTTGATCTTCCGGATTTCCACGAAAGCGCGGTGGAGCAGACACCCTTGGCGCGCTACTCATCCGGCCTAAAAACAGCACTTTTCTATACCAATCTCGGAGTAGCATAGCGCTTGCGCAACCGCAACAAACGCAAGTCACTCCGTATCTATCGGCGAGCCAGATGAGGCGATCTCCACCATCAAGAGCTTCACGCTCGTCACGCATATTAAGCGTATTTAGCCCCTCATGCCAACGTCTATTTCGATGAGTATAAAGCGCCGGACCTCCCGGCCGCTGATTCGAGGGGCTACGCATACGGCGTTTTCATCTGTTTGCGCCATCGACTCAGGAGTTGCCCGCCGGCTCGAGGTGGTTGTGAAGATCCCAACCATAGATCCCCTCGTCGAGCTCGCAGTACGCGAATAGTTGATTATTCTCGTCGAAACAGATGGCCAGCGGCTGCTCGATCATCTCGTCGATCTCCATCAGGCAGCGCCCGGTGTCGACCTGGTAAAGCGACAACTTCTTGTCGGGATGGAGCGCCGCGAGCAGATAAGCATCGTTGGAGAACGCCATCTGTAGGATCTCGCGCGTGCCCTCGACCTCGGAGATCAGAGCGCACGTCTCGTCGAGTCTATGAACACTAAGGCTCCCGTCTGACCGCGCGACCGCGAAGCTCCCGCGCTTGGCGCTCGCGGCGACCGAGGTGACCGGCTTTCCCGCGAGTACGCGACCGGGCCGCTTCTTTCCTCGGCGCTCATCCTTGAGATACACCGAGCCACTCTCCGTCCCGAAGATCAGAATACGCCCGCCTACCTCGGTATCGACCGAGGTGATCGGCTTTGCATCGGCGCTCTCGTGAATCACCTCGTGCAGGCCGGTGTCCATGTCCACCAACACCAACTTGCCCTCGGCGTCGCCCAGCAAGACCCCGGGACCCGACAGACGAATGGCCGTCGGCTCGAGCCCTCTTGGCACCGACTGGCGCTTCTCCTTGAAGCCGGTGGTTCTGCTGCCCAGGTGAATCAAGCCGTGCGAGTCAATGAACGCGAAGCGCTCGCCGCCCGGGCTCGAGCCCATCACGATCTGCCCGTCGCGCGCGATACTGGGCACCGAAAACAACCCGGAGTCGCGCCGTAACTCGTTGACGTCGAGATCGCCCCCCTGCTCGGTTTGATGTCCGACAGATGACTCCGCGCCGATAGCTCGCTGGCCCGCGCCCTCCGGCCGCTTCTTGATGATCGCGGCTTTCGGACCGGTTTGATCGCGCTCTTTCGACCGGTAGAACTCGTTTTCACCCGTCACGGGCTCGTCGATCTCGGCGCTGGAGCTCGCCTCGCAGGGTTCGTCGTGTTCGGCCGGCTCGTCGGACGTGCCGTGGCCGGGGAACTTGCGGCCGAGTTGTTGCGTCTCGCGCATCAGGATCTTCGCGTCCGTGTCCGGTCGCTCGAACTGACCCGACTGCCGACGCATGAACAGATCGACCGACTCGATGACGCTGGCGAGCGAGTCGGGTCGCTCGTCGGGCTTCTTGCCGAGCATCGACAGGACCAGCTCCTCGATCTCGGCCGGAATCGCCTGGTCCGACCTCAGCTCACTCGGCCTCGGCGGCGCGTCGCGCACGTGCTTCTTGAGCACTTCGTAGACGTTGTCGCCCAGAAACGGGGGACGACCGGTGAGCATGAAGAACCAGACCGCGCCCAGGCTGTAGATATCGCTTCGGCGATCGGCCTCGTCTCCGACGATTTGCTCCGGACTCGCGTACAGCGGCGTACCCAGAAAACCCTGCGTCAGGTGGCTGTCGCCCTCGCGCTTGACCACGCCGAAGTCCAGAATATGCACGAAATCATCCCCGGCGGGGAGCCTCTCGATCATGATATTCTCGGGCTTGATGTCCCGATGAATCATCCCCGCTTCGTGGGCCTCGTGTAGCCCGTTGGAGACCTGTCGGATGATCTGGGCGCCGCGCTTAAGACCCAGCTCATCCGACTGCACCAGTGACTGCAGCGTCTCCCCGTCGATCAGGTCCATGACCAGCGCGACGGCCTGCTTGTTGATACGCACCGCATCGTAGAAGGACACGATATGCGGGTTGCGAAGCGTGCCCAGCACCGCGATCTCGCGATTCAGGCGCTCTTCGAGCGACTTCGCGTCGACCTGCCCCTTGTTTTCGTTTTCACTGAGATCGATGACCTTGAGCGCAAACTGCCGGGAGATCGACAGCGACTCGGCGCGGTAGACTGCGCCAGACGCACCTTTCCCGATGAGGCGAGTCGTCAAATAACGACCGCCAATCGCCTTCCCCAGCCACTTATCTGGTCCAAACTGCAGTGAACTCCAACCTTCTCGGGGCCGGTCTTCGCCGCACTCCAGACAGGACTCGTCGGTGCCATACAAAACACACTGACACTGCCCGCAGAAGTGAGTCGGCGACCTCGACACGAGTTCACGGCGTCGGTCCTTCGAAACTTTCGACATCTTGCGGCCCCCCGGGCCCAAAACGCATAAATTTACCGCTCGGTAAGATGTTATGCCGATAAAACAAAGCTTTCAAGCATCCAAAAAAGCCCGCTCCTCATCGGAGCGGGCTTCGGTCGCGAGGTGTCTACGACATCACTGCTGCATGGTGTTGTCGGCGGTTCCACCCGGCGTCACCGCGTAGTTGATCTCGACGTTGAACTCCCCGATCTCCGAGAAGTACGTCGGCGATGTCCAGCTTACGGTCAACCCGTTGTCGTTGGCCGGGCAGTTGGTGAGCTCGTACTTGGACGAATCGACGATGCACGCGCCGGGAAGATCCGGTGTATCTATGCTGCCCTGCTTACAATAACCGGAGTCCTCGAGCGCTTGCGCCGGGTCCGCGAGCTGCTCCTGCGAGGCTTCGGTAGGTTCAGTCTCGTCGAGCGTCATGATGAGCTGGATCGCGCTCTCGCAGTAGTTGTCCCCCGTCGAGGCGAACGGTACGCATTCAGAAGCGCCGCCGGTGACCGGGTAGTCGGGACAATCTGCATCTTCGACGCAGCGATAGACAGGCTCGTCGATGCAGACCTGGGTCTTGGCGCGAATGATCTCGCTGATCTTATTGAGCGTTCCCTCGATCTCATCGGGCTGGCACATCTTACCTTCGAAGTCACCCGGCGCCGGGAAGCGCTGATCTTCAGGGAACTCCTCAACGAAGCGCTGGTAGCGATCGCCCGAGAAAGCCGTGCCGAACGTGTTGGGATTATTGCAGGGTGGTTCAATGTCTTCATACCCCGGCTCCGCGCACTCCTCTTTGGTGAAGGCCTGACCTTCGTAGCGCTCCGGCACACCGTGAATCGACGCGACGATGAGGTCATTGATGTCGACCTCCTGCTGCTTGATCTCGCGTATGCTAGATGCCATCTGTTCCGCGATGGTCCGCGGCGGGATCAGCGGCGATTCCTCTTCGTCATACTGCGTGCTGTTGGCGAATTCACAGATGTCCTGGAAGCACTGTCGCGCGTCCAACTCCTCGATGGTGAGCTCCGGGTTGATCGAGTCGGTCCGTTGATTGTCGTACGTGCAGTCGTTCTCGTCGGTGACCATGACGAGCGCGAACTGAGAATCCTGGCGGATGAGCCCGTAGTTCGGCGCGTTCTCCGGCGGGTCCTGGTCGGGATCGTAATACGTCCCGACCTTTTCTGGCGAGACCGCCTCCCGGGCCGCGCCCAGCCCCTTCTCCATCCCCCAACCGACGACACCGACGAAGCTCACGCACGCGAAGTCGGCCTTGAGCGCCTCGATATCGACCGTGTTACCTTGCCGGTAGTCATCGCGGCGAAGCACTTTCGGGATATCCCGATACTCATTTTCCGCCGGGAAGATCGCCCGGTAAAAGGCAACTCGGTTGAACTCGAAGGTACCGGGGTCGTTTTCGTCTTCTTCGCACCATGACTCGGCGGAGTTGCTGGTACAATAACTCTCACAAGCCGCCGAATTCTTGTCGGTCAAACAAGCCGCCTCGCCGCTCGTCAGGCTGGTTTTCTGACTCTCGGGATCGGTCGTACACGCCGCTGCACGCACCAGGGCAGTGGTGACCGCCTCCGGCGACGAACAGCCGGGCACAGACGACGGAGTCGGACGTGGACGATTCTGAAGTTCCCCGTACTCATAAGGGAAGCTCCATCCCGAACCCTCGGGCGTCTGGTGGGTCGTGGTCACGCCCATGTGAAAGTCGATATTCTGTTTCCCGAAATCATCGATGAATGCATCGAAGTTGTCGGCCAGCGCTTTCTGCTCCTGACACATCGAGCCGGAGCTGTCGATCACCCACAGGATGTCGACCGACTCGGCCGTCTGCGGCGAGAAGTCGACGGACACTCCGATGTTTCCGCCGGCACTCGTGTACTCGACCGGGTGCGAATTACAGCCGGTCAGACCGGTAGCAGCCAACCCACCGGTCAGAAGTGCGAGTGCACCCCACCGCCACAATTGTCCAATATTCGAACTCATATCTGTCAACCCGCCTGGAGGAATGGGTGGATGTATACGACAGCTATTCTATGGAGATGAGGGGGCGATGTCCACTCCGAGGCACGATCATCGCAAACCGAATCACGTTCACCATGGAGCGCTACGACACGCAACCAGAGATCTCCAAGAAGCGCACCAACCCCGCCCGAAAATTCGGGCGGGGTCTCGTCGATGCCGCGTCCTGCTGATGGGGGCCGAGCCCTATCAGGCGCCAGCTTTATGCGTGGTATACGGGAGGAACGCGATCTGGCGAGCGCGCAGGATCGCCTTTCGCAGCTTGCGCTGGTTCTTCGCGCTGACTCCCGTGATCCGACCCGGGAGCATCTTTCCGGTCTTGGTCAAGAAGAGCTTGAGCAGCTCCGGGTTCTTGTAGTCGATCTTCCAGGTCGGGTTCTCGTCGAACGGGTCGACTTTGCGACGCCGACGCCAGTTGATTCGTCCGTACTTGCTCTTGGCCATAGTCTTATTCCTTTTGCGTCGATCGCGCTGGGCGCCGACGAATCATGGGTGCAGCTCGACTCAGACTCGGCGCAGACGACCACGTGGCCGGCTCGCCCGAGAGTCGAATCACTTCATCTTCTCTTCTTCGAACATCACGTGCTTGCGCACTTTCGGATCGTACTTCTTGACTTTCAGCTTGTCCGGATGCTTCCGCTTATTCTTGGTGGTCGTGTAGAAGTATCCAGTCCCAGCCGTCGAAACGAGTTTGATTTTTTCGCGCATTGGGAGTCTCCAGGACGTCAGTCGTCGAGCGTCGCTGCTGCCCGGTGGGCGCGGGCGACGCGTGAAATCTAAAGGGTCGAGCAGCACCGCGCGCACGGGCGCCGCTTCGAGGCGCAGGACAATAGGAGAAAGCCCCCCACAGTGCAAGCGCCATCCGGCTAGACGATCTTCAGCCCACGATCTGGGTGGGGAAGCCCTCGCGACGAAGCTTGTAGAGGGTGTCGCCGACCTTCTCGTCGTCCTCGCCGAGCTTCGTGTCCACGCGAACGACCGCGCTCTCACCCTTGAGGTCGACTTCGACGTCGTCTTTGGCCACGTCGAGGCCGTCGCTGAGCATCTTCTGCACCGAGGTGGCGCATCCGTCACAGCTCATCCCCGATACGTAGAATTTGACCATTTCAGCCATTGTTCGTGCTCCTGCACACCCCTGGATAAGGGGTAAGATAAAAGAAAACCTCTGGGACATGCCCTCGTGCTTCGCCCACCCTGGGCGATATGCAATCGACCTCAATGTGGGGCTTGTGTGCTGAATTTCAAGTCTCCGGCGCCTCTAAGCGCCCGCTTTCACCGTCCAGGCGTCGTCGGATCGCCGCGCGACCTGCTCGAGCTGCCCATCTCGCCATGCCTCGACCCGAGGCTGCTCGGTATCGATCACGACGTGATCCACCGATCCTTCGCACAGCGAGCCGGTGTTGACGTATAAACCGCCGGCGGCCGGCACCAGCCGAAGCATATGAGAGTGCCCGGCGACCACGAGGTCCCAGCCAGCCTCGATCAGCGCGGTCGCGCCGAGTATGCCGCGGTCGCGGAACGCGTCGCCCGATCGGAGCTGCCCGACCACGCGCTCGATCGCCCACGGCGCCCTCTGCAATAGCTGCGCGATGCCGGAGAGCTCGGCCCGCTCCAGCCAACCAGCCACAAAATTGGCCGTCTGCGGGACGCCCGGCACCTTCTTCAAGAGCATGTCCCACTGATGTCCGTGCAGCACCAGCAGTCGCAGGTCATCGACGACGAGCTCGCGTTCCTCGGGCACCTGCCGCAACTGCAGGTGGTAGTCGTGGTTTCCGTAGATCGCGTCGTAGCGCTCGAGCCGCTCGACGACCCCGGGATACGCCCGCGCGATCGCCTCGAGTTGGCCCCGCCAATCCCCCAGGCGCCGCGGGCGATCCAGATCGTAGCGATCTCCGGCGACGATGACCCGATCACACGTCTGCTCGAGGTGGTCGCAAAGATCGACGAACGCCTCGGGAGCGACCGTACAGCGGTTGGTGGCCTCGGGGGCCAGGTGGAGATCGGAGAAAACAGCGATGCGCACGTCGAATCCTGAGAGCCACAAGAACGAAAAACGCCGACGGCTGCGCGCATCCAACGACGCAGCCGTCGACGTGTCAAGTTCGTCCTTTCAGTGCCGGCCTAGCGCGGAAAGGAGTCGTACATGCGGTCGATCCGCTCGATGGCGCCCGACGGCCAGTCGATCTTGGCGACGTGCCAGAACTCCTGGTTGCGCATCTCCTTGCCGCTGAGCTCCATCACGAGCTGGCCGCCCAGATAGATGCGAGTGGTCACGAGGCTGCGGCCGAAGTTGTGGTCGGCGTAATAGTAGACTCCGACGTCGTACGTCAGCCCGACCTCCGGGTTGTCGAGGTTGATATTCTCGGGGCCGGCGCCGTTGACGTCGTCGATGTCGAGGCTCGGGTCATCCGTGGGGTCGCCCTCGACCCCCCAATCCGGCTCCATATTGCGCCAGAAGCAATCCCAGGGGGCATAATTCCAGTTTCCACCGGCATTCGGGTGCAAAAAGTGCAGGTCGACGTCCGTCCCGTTGTTATCGGTCTGGTCGTTGTCGCTGGGCGTATTCCACACCAGCTGCAGGTGGATATCCTCGTCCGGGATGACGTCGAGTTGCAGTCGCGCCGGCTCACAGGACTGGACGCCGAGCCCGTTCCAGACCTGGAGCTCGACCACGTAGGTGCCCGCGGTCTGCATCCAGATGGTCGCCGACGATCCGTCGACGTTCTCGAAGTCGTTCGTGCTGTCGGACGGTCGGTCGACGATGCTCCACTCGTAGCGATCGATGCCGGAGTTCTCCGGGTCGACGCTGCCGCTGGCATCGAGGTTGATCGTGTCCAGCGGGACGACGTTGAGCTGACCACTCGGGTCGGCGACGACACGTCCGTTTCGGTTCGCATTGCTCGCCTCGATGACCGCCGACGGACAGTCGTAGGGGCGGCCGCGCCCGAAGAGCTCGACGGTGCGCTCCGGCTCGAATTCGTCGTTTGAGTCGATGAAGATCTCCGCGGCGTACTCACCGGGTGACTCCGGCCTGAACGTCACCGGGATCTCGACGGTTTCGCCGGGCTCCAGGCTGAACTCGGGGCTTCCGCCCGGTGTGGTCTGCGTGACGCCGAATTCCGGGTCGCCCTCGACATCCTCGATTTCAAAGAGCACCTCCGAGCGCGCACTGCAGTTGGTGGCGAACACGCCCTGGGTGTGCGTGGTGCCGAGGTCGCGCTGGCCGAAGTCGACCTCGGCGGGCTCGAGCTCCAGGCAGGGAAAGTCCGCGTTGGCAAACAGGTCGATCTCGAAGATCGGCTCGTCGGGATCGTTACTGGCGACGAGTAGCTTGCCCTCGACGCGCAGCTCGTCGCTGGCCGTATGGCTGATCGTGGTCGTGATGCCCTCGCCCGGCATGAGTCGTTCCGGCGGCGTCCCGTCGTACAGCGGAAAGGAGAAGTCGAACGGCCCCTCGATATTCCACTCTCCGACCTTGAGCGGGGCGCGACCGACGTTGAGGACCTCGATCTGACGGGTACGCGTCTCACCGGGGAGCATGTCCCCCATCATCACCCGCTCGGGGCCGTCGATATCGGGTTGCCCGTCGTACTCCCACTCTCCGTACTCTTTCGGATTGAAGATATCCGCAGAGCGGTCGTGGTCGTCGACACAACCGAACCCAAAGCCAGCGACTGTCAGCGCCATGATCGCGATCAGAAGTCGAGGCATCAGGTTTATCGGTCGTCGATTTCGTCGTTCGAGTTTCATTGTCATTCTCCACCCAGCAATTCGGAAACCATGGCGGCAGTCTAACCGATCCGCGGCTTATTTCGTATTCATTCGCGTCAAATCATCCCGACACGAGCTCACAATGCGTTCAGACACCCGAGAAAAGAAGCAAGTACCATACCGGCTCCGATATTCCGCATGGGCGCCGCCAGCGTCGCCTCGATGCCATAGATGGCCGGTTATCGACCGTGCGATCCGTGACATCGATGTCCGGCAGGCCAGAGGTGGCTCAGAAAATTGAGGCTCGTCCGTCCTGTTGCACCTGCAATGTGTGGTTCACCAGCGAGGTCAGGGCGTTGGCCGTCCATCGCGGGCGTGCTATGCTCGGCGGTGCTTCGATTCATGAGCCGTCTTCGCAGTCTTCGCAAAGAGGGGCACTCCACCGCGGAGCCCTCCGCAGAAGTGTCGAGATGCATGTCCTCAGATGATCGTCATGCCCGGCACGGGTCGCTGTACTCGATGACCGGACGCTGGTTTGCCGTCATCGCCCTCTGGGTCTCGATGGGTGGCGTGTTGTCCACGAGTGGATGCACGGCTGTCCAGACCATGCCCGACCGCGAGGAGCGGGCGTTTTTGATTCTCGAGGTCGAGCCAAGCTCGACCGAGATCTATATTGATTCGGAGTATCGGGGCGTCGTCGAAGGCTGGACCGGAAACGCTGTCCCTATCCTGCCCGGCGAGCACCGCGTCGCGCTCCACGCAGACGGTCACATCACGCGGCGTTTCGACGTCGAAGCCGATGCCGGCGAGCAAGTCGTACTTCGGGTGGTCATGGAGCCCACCCTCGACTAGAGGCTCTACGAACCAGGGAAGACATGTCTACGACCAGTCCAGAAGTCCAGGCAGCACTCAGATCGATGCCCGTGCTGATCAAGCTCATCAGCGAAGACGCCACGCTCAAGGTCAAGCTCTCGCCCACCGGTGACCTCTGTATCCTGCGCAATCGACGCTGGAAGATCGTGGACACCGATGTCGAACCTTCCTCGGCCCGTAGCCTCGTATCCGTCATCCGGGAGTACGACGGACTCGTCGAGTTGGGCCCCTGGTCTTTCCGAGCGCTGAGAAGCGGCGACGGCTGGACGGTCTTCGGCGAGCGCCGATCGCAGATGGAGACGTCGAACCTCGACCACGACGTGCGCAACGCGCTACTCGAGCAGGCCAAGCGAGGGGGCACCGGCCTCTTCGTCGGGCCTCCCGACTCGGGCAAGGCCTCGCTCATGCTCTGGCTCGCCGCCCAACTCGGCCGCAAGTCGCTGGTCTTCGTCTCCGAATTACCACCTCGACAACTGCCCGGCCCCAGCGCCACCCACGTCTATCCACCCACGACGCGGGGTGAGCGTCGCGACCTCGAGCGACTCCTCCGCGCCCACGACTGCATCTTCTGGGACAGGCTCAACGACCCCGACGACCTGTCGATGCTCATCGACACCCCTGGTGTCCACAATCGATGGATCACCATGGACGCCGAAAACCCGGCCGAAGCGCTGCTTCGCCTGGACTTTCTATCCATCGGACGGCTCCCGATCGACTTCGAGTCATTCGCGGTGACCGGATTCAACGACAAGCACGAACCCTGCCTCTTCAACCTCCTGTGCTTCGAGCGTGGCGAGTGGCGCGAGCACTTTGCGCTGTCACGCTCGGTCAAGTCGCTGCTGCAAAACCAACCAGAAGTGCCCGACGAGCGAGGACTTTCAAGTGCCAGCAGCGCCCCCGAGGAAGCGCCGAGCACGCCCCCGAAAAACAGCCAGGTAGACCGCCATGGCATGAACGTCAAAGAGCTCCTGCAGACCGACACGCTCGAGCGGGAGGCCCTGATCCGAGCGTCCGGCGAGATCGATCTTCAGTCCTTCGTCAAAGCCAGGGAAGCCCGAAGGCGGGCGCTCGAAGAGGAAGCCGAGCGAGAAGCCGCGCTCGACCCGTCGGCCGACGACCGCCCGGACACTCAGGACGAACCCGAGCAGCCCCCCCGAGGTATCGACGACAGTCGCGATGGCGACGCAGTCACCAGCCGAGTCGACGGCGAGAAGGTCGACGAGATCCTCTCCGGCATGCAGCCCGGCGACGAGCTTCCTCCCGAGCTCGCCGAGTTCGACCAGAGCCAGCTCACGCCACCGTCCAACGACGAAATTACTGCGCTCAACCCCGTCGAACTCGAGAATATTCGAGCCAGCGCCGAGGACGACGAAGTCTCGAGCCTACTCGACAGCGACAACTACTCATTTGACTCCGACGACAATGCGAGCGTCCTCGACGGCGATTCGGTGGCGAGCGTCCTCTCCGGTGAGTCCTCGTTCTCGCACGACGGTGCCGAGTCGGGCGCCTACGACGTGCCGGATTCTTCAGCCCTCTCGGAGTCAGGTCCGATCGGCTCCGCGCCCGAGGAATCCGGGCCGCATGCAGCCTCCTCACCCCACGAGTCCGGGCCGCACACGGGTACGGCCGACAACGAATTTCGCGAACGGACCGAGTCCGGACGTCACAAGATCGTACGACGCTCTCAGGCAGAGCAATCCAGCGCGAATCGCAACGACGACAAGCGAGAAAGCGGCGAGCGCGTGATCCCGACATCCTGGGGCTCCGGTGAGGACTCCGAGCAGGGTTCCGGCTCGTTCAAATCCGCATCGAACGGCAAAAAGAAACGCCCCAAGTCCGGCATTCATCGAAAGCCGTCGGGCTCACACCGCGCCGTGGACAAGAATCAGGAGACCAAAGAGGACATGACCGAAGAGGTCACGAACGTCCGCGACGCAATCGAACAGCTGGACGACTCCGACTCCTGAAACCGCTCAGTGGTCGACGGATACCACCCGCACACCGAGCTTTCCCTCGATACTGACCAATTCGCCACTCGCGACCTTTCGACCGCTGGCGAGGATATCCACGCCATCCCCCACGTCACGGTCGGTCTCGAGCACGTATCCTGGCTTGAGTTCGGCTAACTCCGAGAGCGGGAGCATCACGTCGCCGAAGCTAAACTCGACTCGGACGCTCGCTCTCTCGATCATTTCAGTCTGATCTTCTTCGACCATATCGTGGGACATCTCTCGCTCCTGAAGTTGTGTGTATCGTTGAACCTGTAGCTGCCAGACGCCGGATTCGGACGGCCGCACTGTTCCCGTCCAGCCCACACCCGGGTCGTCTTCAGACCCGAGCACCACCGCGCTCTCTCCGGGGGCGACTCCGTCGACATCGAGCGCGTGTGCCGTGGGGAAGACGACGTCTCCATCTTCGAGGTAGTCCAGCTCGCTCGGCGTCAGCCACGTGAAGCCAAGCGACGCTCGGAGAGGGATTTTCGTGTCTGGATTCGAGGCGACCAGGCGCTGGAGCCGCCGGCCGGCTCGGCCTGAAGCGCGGGAGAACGACTCGAGCGACTGAACCATACCCAGCGGCAAGAATAGACGGATCAGGCCGGCACTGCGCTCGGAGGTTGCACCAAAGACGACCTCCGCGACGCGCTCGACCTCGCGGACCGAAGAGAGCGTCTCGGCGCGGGCGGGCGGCTCCGAGGAGAGGACGACAGGCGGGAAGCCCGCTTGCTTGAGCGAGTCCACCGCATGGAGCAGCACGAAAGTCGCCAGCCCGAAGTCTCTCGGCGTCAGCGGAGACAGGCGGCGCTCGCGTGGCGGCTCGTCGTCGAGCAACGTCTCCAACCAGTGCTCCACGACGTTCATGTCGATGAGCATGACGCCGACCTCGGGGTCGGGCGGCAACCAGAACTCGGTCACAAACGCCGCTCCCACGTCATCCGGCAGCTCCTCGCCGCGGCCAACCCGTATATTGTGCAAGAAGATCTCGTGGTCCGTGCCGATGAGCGCGTCGATCGCGCCGGTCAGCGCGCGGAGTTGTCCGTCGCCATTGTGCGGCAACATCCGCAGCAGGCGATTTGCGAGCTGGACCGACGCTGAGTCGAGCCGCTCGACGGGTTCGATGGGCGTGATCCGCGCCTGCTCTCTGTCGGCGTTCCATTTGTTCATACGTCCATTCCTCGTGTTGGGCCGCATCTGTCACCCGTGTCAGCGCGATACCCGCACGGATGAGAGTTGCACGCCGCGCTGGCGAGTTTGCTGCTTGAGGTCTTTTCGGTTGCGCCGAAGCAAACGCCCGAATGCCGGGCTCTCCGCCGAGAGCTCGACCTGCATCTTGCTCCCGTGCTTGCGCATCCTGACCTCCAGTCGGCCTCGTCCGGGAATCTCCAGTGTCATGGTCAGAAGCTTACGTCCCTCCGCGTCGAACCCGGTCCTGGCGGACTCGACGATCTGGTCGGCGATCTGGGCGACCTCCGAGCGCCGGACCTCCGCATCTTCGGCGGCGGCTGATGTGCGAGACCCCGTGGCGCGAAGCTGCTCGACCGTCCGACCGTCCCCCACCTCCGCCTCACCTACAGATGACTCCGACTGCGGTGACAGTACCGCCCGATCCGCAACCTGGGTCTCAGATTCG
This sequence comes from Myxococcota bacterium, assembly GCA_051747295.1. Taxonomy (GTDB): domain Bacteria; phylum Myxococcota_A; class Bradymonadia; order Bradymonadales; family Bradymonadaceae; genus JBNJFZ01. Next base: position 14,933 of record JBNJFZ010000047.1, on the reverse strand, counting down.
CGCCGCTTCGCTGGTCTTTCCGGCCGTCGAATCTCCTCGTCCACTCGTTCGTCGCTTCTGCGCTCTCGACGTCCGCTCTCCTGCACCTCATCGCGCTGGCGCTCTCGCTTCGAACGCGTTTCGACGTACGCGTTCGTGGCACGCTCCTGTGCGACCTGGCCTCGCCGTTGCTCGCGCCTGTCCGTCTGCACCTCGCCATCGACAATCCGGCCGCGCCAGCTCTCTTCGTCACCGATATCACCACTCGGCGACATCGCGGTCCCGGTTTTTGCTTCGCCTCCATCCGTCTTCCTGTCGCGCCCACGCTTCACCAAACGTTCGAATGCGTCCGGATCTCGCTCGCGCCCGGCCTCCGCACGTTCGGCGTCACCTTTGGCGTTTGCAGTAGCTCTGCTGGTTTCCGAGCGTTCCGTTTTCATCGCGAGCACCTGTCGAAAATCACGGGACGATCGAGCTGCCCCTCTATAATGGTTTTCGACGGAGGTACCCGAATCGTTGCGTAAAAAGTTTTGTCTTGGAGGCGTCCAGGAGAAAAAAGACCACAACAAAAACAAAGAAAACCCCCATATATCAAACAGTTAGAACACCAAAGACAGACTCAGAGTTTCTTTTCCGATCCCCGGCATTCTCTGTTCGACGCTTGCTCGGTATTCGGTCCGGCATATGCCCGGTATGTGCTCGGTATTCGAGCGAGCCTCGCAGACGCACCCGATCGGGCTCTGACGGCATTTCTACGCTGGGTCCCCCCGTAGAAATGCCGCCAGACCGGGTTCACGGTGGTGGCTTCGATGTGGCAAAAAAAAATGGCCCGCAACATGCGGGCCAGCTCCATCATAACGCGTCGCTCACGCGAGCGTCGTGTACGAAATTTACTGCTTCTTGAAGGTACGCTTGAAGCGCAACGGTCGCGGCAGCTTACTCGACTGCAACTCCACTTCGAGCTTCAGGGTCTTCCCACCGTCGGTGAGTCGGTAGATATTCGTTCGGACGCCATTTTCGCTGAAGAACTTCTGGACGAGCTTGCCGTTGTCGATGGCGTAGCTGACTTTGACTGGATCGCCGCCGGTCGGAGTGAAGCCGCGGCGCTTGCCGTCGAGTTTGGCCTTGGCGGCGCGACGGCCGTCGCACTTGATCCCGACGTCGCCACCCTCATGCGTGATGGTGAGGTCGATGCACGGTGGCGTGCGGTTTTCGAGCTTCGAGCGAGCGAATGGCCGCTTGTAGAAGGCCATGTCGCCGACGAGCGCCTCGATGGACTTGTCGATTTGCTTGCGTGCCTGAGATTTGCTCAGCGTCGAGCGATATGTGCCCGTAAAGGCGTCGATCTCGCTCGAGTCATCGGCCGAGACCGTCGCCGGGCCCAGGGAAAAACCGACGGCGACCAATAGACAGATTATCAGCGTAAGGCGTTGTCGCATCGAGGCGCTCCGTGGTGCATCAAATAGGGCTTGCTAGCCAGCGCGCTTCTCCTCGATCAGCTCCATCGCCTTCTCGAGGGTCATATCGTCGGGCTCGACGCCTTTCGGCAAGGACGCATTGGTCTTGCCGAGCTTGACGTACGGGCCGTAGCGGCCGTCCAGCACGTTGATTTCTTTTCCGCTATCCGGATCTTTGCCCAACTCCTTGAGGACACGGCGCTTGTTGCGGCGGCCCTTTTTGGGTTCGCTGAAGATCTCCAGCGCTTCGTCGAGCTCGAGGGTGAAGAGCTTGTCGAAGCTATCGAGGCTTCGGAAGTCCTTCTTATGGCGCACGTACGGTCCATAGCGACCGTTATTGACCTCGATGGCCTTTCCATCGTCGGGATGCTCTCCCAACTTACGGGGCAGGCTCAACAACTTGACCGCCTGCTCCTCGGTCAGGTTCTCGGGGTCCCAGTGATCCGGCACCGAAGATGTCTTCGGCTTCTTGTTCTCTTCCGTGCGCTCGCCGAGTTGGACGTACCAGCCGTAGCGTCCATTCATTAAGAACATCTCTTCACCGGTCTCGGGATGCTCTCCGAGCGATTCCGGGCCGCGCTCTCTTTCTTCGAGCAGCTCGAGCAGGTCTTCGTATTTCAAGTCGGCGGGCGGCACGTCGTCGGGCACGTCGATCGTCTTGGTCTCGCCGTCGACCTCGATCTGCGCGTAGGGTCCGTAGCGGCCGACGCGCAGCGTAGCCGGGAACTCCGAGAGGTGGACGACGCGCGCGACGTCCGGCTCGATCTCTTCCTCACCCTTCTCGATTTGATCGGAAAACGCACCGGCGGCCCGATAAAACGAGTGCAGGTAGTCGACCTTGCTGCCCTGCCCGCGGGCGATCTCATCGAGGTCATCCTCCATACGGGCGGTGAACTGAACGTCCACCAGCCCCGGGAAGTGCTCCTCGAGTAATTCCGTGACCGCGAACGCCATGTAGGTCGGGATCAGCGTCTTACCCGACTTACGAGCGTAGCGGTCATCGTAGGTGATCTTGCTCATGATCGTCGCGTACGTGCTCGGTCGGCCGACACCGGCCTCTTCGAGCGCCTTGACCAGCGACGCCTCGGTAAATCGCGCCGGAGGCTTGGTCTCGTGGCGAATCGGCTCGACACCGATGCACTCGACTTCCTCGCCCTCTTCCATCTCGGGCAGGAAGCTGTCGCTCTCGGCGAGTGCTTCTTCGGGATCGTCGGTGCCTTCGAGGTACGCACTGATGAAACCGGCGAAGTCGGTGCGGTTGCCGGTGGCCCGGAAGACGACTTCCTGTCCGTCGACATCGACCTCCAGCTCGACGCTGACCGACGTCTTGCGAGCATCGGCCATCTGAGAGGCGACCGTTCGCTTCCAGATCAGGTCGTAGAGGGACTTCTCGCGACCGCTCAAGCCCGCCTCGTCGGCATGCACGAAGTGATCGCCGGTCGGGCGGATCGCCTCGTGTGCTTCTTGCGCGCCCTTCGAGGACGACTTGTACTGGCGAACCTTGTCGTTGACGTACTCGTCGCCGTACAGACTCTTCGCGGCGTTTCGGGCCGCACCGACTGCCTGCTTGGACAGGTTGGTGCTGTCAGTACGCATGTAGGTGATGTGCCCATTTTCGTAGAGGCGCTGCGCGATGCTCATCGTGTGCGACGCCGACAGGTTGAGCTTTCGGCTCGCCTCCTGCTGGAGCGTCGACGTGATGAACGGCGCCTTCGGTGAGGTCGTGTAGTTGCGCTCGGTGACCGACCTGACCGTCCAGGGGCGGCCTTCGAGCGAGTCGAGCAGCTCCTTGGACTTGTCCTCCTCGATCAGCAGGACGTCCTTGCCCTCGGCGATCTTGCCGGTGTCCTTGTCGAAGTCCTTGCCGCTGGCGATACGCGTGCCGTCCAGTGACACGAGATCGGCCGAGAACTCCTCGCCGTCCTTGTCGATCTGGGCCTTGAGGTCCCAATAAGTACCGATCTTGAACGCGCGTCGCTCTCGCTCGCGCTCCACCAAAAGCCGCACCGCCGGGGATTGCACACGGCCCGCGGAAAGCCCGTATTTGATCTTCTTGGCCACGAGCAACGAGAGCGGATAGCCGACCAGTCGGTCGAGGATGCGCCGCGCTTCCTGTGCGTGGACCAGGTTCTCGTCGATGTCTCGCGTGTGCTCCAGCGCCTCTTCGATCGCCGAGCGCGTGATCTCGTGGAAGACCATGCGCCGCGCCGGCACATCGGGCTTGAGCTCTTCGATGAGGTGCCAGCTGATCGCCTCACCTTCGCGGTCTTCATCTGTCGCGAGGTAGATTTCATCGGCTGCGCCGAGCGCCTTCTCGAGGTCCTTGATGGCCTTCCGGGACTGCTTGTCCTTGACCACATAGACCGGCTCGAAGTCGTGTTCGACATCGACTCCGAGCTTCGCCCACGACTCCTTGCGGAACTTCTTGGGCAGTTGGCTCGCGTTATCCGGGAGATCACGCACGTGACCGAGCGACGCTCGGACCTTGAAGTCTCCGGAGAGGTATTTTTCGATCGTTTTCGCCTTCGCGGGCGACTCGACTATAACCAGTTTCGACATATGACGGATTCTATCGGTGAAGGGCGCCCGAGTGGGGTGCCTTAAAACTTGTGAACGCTTTGTTGAGTAAGGCTGTCGCGACGCGATGTCCAGTCTCCCGACCCAAAAAATCTTCGGCGGTCGCTCGAAAACCGGGACACTCGCTCCCGTATCTGGGCGGATGACAGACCCCCTTTATCGGAGCTCTCGCGGGCCCAGTACGGCGCCCTCGCGGGACTTTCGGAGAGCAGACCTACACCAATTGAATGCAGCGATGCAACGCCTCTGACCGGTTCGGTGACGCGAGTTCGCGAGGATCCGGTTCTCTGTTTGTCGTGGTGCCGGCCTTCTCTTGGACGCAAACGAGGCGGTCCGCGTCACAGAAAAATTCTGTCAGCCGTCCCTCAGTCCTCGGAGTCGTCGTCGTCCGAGTCGTCTGAATTCTGCCCTGCAAACGGCCCCTCACCAGACTGCATCATCTCGTAGAGCTTGCGCATTTGATCCTCGATCTGATCGGAGGAGAGATCTCCGAGCTCGAGGTCTTCGAGCTGCGACGGGTCGAGGCCGCCGACGTTCTGCAAGAGGCTGGGAGGCACGTTCTTGAGGATATTCGGGGCGTTCTTCATCGCCATCTCCAGGAAGGGTTTGTACTGGCCCTTCATCTCTCCGGAATCGTCGAAGAGCTGACCCATGAGCTTCATCGGATCGAGGCCGCCCATGCCCGCCATGCCGCCGAGGCCGCTGAATGGAGACGCGCCGGCCTGACCGGCGCCCTGCGAGGCGTCCGCGCTGGCCTGATATTGATTGAGCATGTCGTTGATGGACATCTCCAGGCCCGACTCGCCGATCAGGTCGTAGGAGTTTCCGAGCAGCAGCATCGGCAACTCCGCCGGGGCCGACTTGGCCCGCTCGAAATCTTCGGCTGCCCGCTCCGACTCGCCGCTCATATGCAGCGCAGCTCCGCGAACCATATACGAATCCGGCAGGCTGGCATCGAGCTCGACCGCGCGCTCGGCAGCTTTCTTGGCGAGGTTGAGCTTTCCCTCCGCCAGTTGGACGTGGGCGAGTTGGACGAAGGCAAATGCTTCGTCCGGGAAGCGGTTGGAGGCGCGGATCGCGTCGGCGCGAGCCGACGAGCTATTCCCCTGCAACAGGTGCAGGTGGCTGCGAATCAAGAGCGCCTCGAGCGATGCATCTTCGCGATCAGCGGCCGGCCGCACCGCGGTCGATGCCTCGTCGACGTTGCCACGCACCATCAACATCCGGGCGTGCGCCAGCCGATATTCCGGGTCGTCCGGCTCGAGCTCGATCGCCTGCTCGATATCTCGCTCGGCCTGGTCGAATTTTTGCTGACGAAGCGAGATCTCGCTTCGCACCGCATAGAGTTCGGCGTTGTCGGGTTCGACATTCAACGCGTGGGTCAGGTCGCTTCGCGCCATATCGAACTCGTCGATCTCCTGGAGCGACAGCGCGCGCCCCAGCAGGCTGGAGACGCGGTCGGATTCGCGCTCGAGCGCTTCGTCGAAGTATTCTCGGGCCGTCTCCGGGCGATCTCGGCCGAAGTGCGCCCAGCCGGCGACGTCGAAGACACCGGCCTCGGTCCATCCGATCTCCATGGCCTCTTCGGCGTCCTCCCAGGCCCGCTCCATATCCCCGACGTCCAGCAACACGTCCGCGCGCAGCGCCAGCAGCGCTGCATGCAGCATCGTGTACTCTTCGGTATCCGGTACGTTCTCGCGAATCGAGTTCAGGCTCGACAGAGCCGTCCCGGTATCCCGGCGCGCGACCATCCGCTCGATCTCATCGCGGATCTGGTCGAGCTGAGTCTGCTGCTCGTCAGTAAGTGCCTCAAGACTGGTTTTCGAGGCGTTCATATGGACCTCTGGGTACTCGGTAATGCATTGGTCTCCACGCGCCCGGGCCGCCTATTTGCAGCCTTGCACGCGACCCGAAAATGGGGACCGAGTGACCATACGTCAACAATAAAAGGCCGCCGGCAGATGCCGACGGCCTCCTCTGTTGACTCTCCAGTCCAGGCCTACATGCCCTTGGCTTTCTCGAACATCTCCCGGACCGAGCCCTCGCCCTTAAAGCCGATCTGGTGATCCTGGACCTCGTCGCCCTTGAGGGTCACGAGCATCGGGATCGACTGGACGCGGAAGGCCTGCGCGAGCTCCTTCTCTTCGTCGACGTTGACTTTTCCGACCTTCACCGAGCCCTCGTATTCTTCGGCGAGCTTCTCGACGATCGGACCCAGGGTCTTGCAGGGACCACACCAGGGGGCCCACAGGTCGATGATAACCGGGACGTCGCTCTCGACGACCTCGGTATCGAAGTTATCGGCAGTGATTTCGATATATGCCATGTCGTTCTCCGTTCAAACGGCGAGTGAGTACATCAATACGAGTTTGTGATGATGTGGATGGTCGAAAGTTTCAAAATCGTCGTGGACGCGACGGCCTCACGGCTCCCACGTCTCGATGACCTCACGCATCTTCGCCATGAACTTGTCCGCGGTCGCGCCGTCGACAATGCGATGGTCGAATGACAGGCACCAGATCGACGTCGGGCGCACCATGATCGCGTCGGTCTGCTGGTCGACGACCACGCGCTTCTTGATGGCGCCGGTACTCACGATCGCGGCCTGCGGCTGGTTGATGATCGGGATGCCGAACTCCGGGCCGAAGACGCCGTGATTCGACAGGCTGAACGTGCCGCCTTTGACCTCGTCGGGGCTCAACCGCTTGTTGCGGGCGCGCTCGGCGATGTCGGTGACCGTTCGGGCGACGCCCAGCAGGCTCAATTCGTCGGCGTTCTCGATGACCGGCACGATCAGGCTCTGATCGAGCGCCACGGCCATGCCGACGTTGATGTCGCCACGCAGCACGATTTGATCCCCGTCCATCGACGCATTGACGCTCGGGTATGCGCGCAGCGCTTCGGCGGCGGCTTTGATCAGAAAGGCGGTGTAGGTCAGCTTGACGCCGCGATCCGCGAACTCCGATTTGAGCTGCTTGCGCGCCCGGACGACGTTCGAGAAGTCGACCTCGTGGACGGTGTGCGCGTGCGGGCTGACGTCCTTGCTCATCACCATGTGCTCGGCGATCATCTGGCGCTGCGGCGACAGCGTTTCGACGCGATCGCGGTCGCCGACTTCGACGTCCGGCGCCTGGATGTCGCGAGTGACGCGCTTCTGTCCGGCACCGGTACTCGGCGCCGATTTCTCGAGGTGCTTGCCGTCGTCGATGAACTGCAAGATGTCATCTTTTGTCACACGACCCGACAGTCCACTGCCATCGATGCGCGACAAGTCGTCGATGCCATGATCGTCTGCGATACGACGGACCAGCGGTGTCGAGCGGGTGCGTCGGAGCTCCGCGCGGCTCGGGAATTCGCCGTCGGAGGTCTCCGTCGGCTCGGTACCCGGCTTGGACTCCGACAGCTCCGCGGCCGGCTCGTCGTCCAGCTCCTCCGTCGACGACGTCTCCGGGGGCTCGGCCGACTCGGTCTGCGTGACCGTGCCTTCGGCTGCATCCGTATCGACGATGGCGACGAGCGTGTTGATCTCGACGGTCTCGCCGGGCTCGACGTGCTTTTCGACCAGCACGCCGTCGACGGGGCTCGGGACCTCGGCGTCGACCTTGTCGGTCGTAATCTCGAAGAGCGGTTCGTCACGCTCGACTGTATCACCGACTTCCTTGAGCCAGACCGTGACCGTTCCTTCCGCTACCGACTCGCCCATCTGGGGCATCACGACTTCGGTTCGCATCCGTCTCTATCCTCTTATTGGGCGGGCCATCTGCGGCGCGTTCTGGCCGCTGATTCCCGGCATCGAATTGGTGTCCAAGATATGCGCGCCTTTGACATACCACGAACGCCGCAACGCGCAAGTGTGTGCCGAGCGTGGTTCAGGAACCGCACGCCCCTCAGCGCCCTGTCGGGCGCAGCTCCCCGCCCGGGGAGCGGTCGCTTAGCGTCGACGTACGGCTTCTGCTTCGCGGTCGAAAGCGCGCGCTTTTGTCTAGCTCCGTGTTGTGGCGAACCCGGAGCGGTGCGGCCGAGCTAAGCGACCCTTCCCCGATTCGGGGAAGTACCCGAGCGTGAGCGAGGGGGATGGGGCGTGCGGTTCCTGAACTACGTGCGGCCTAGAAGCTAAATATGGATGGTATCCCCGAGCACCGCATGCGCCGCCTCACCGACCGCCTCGGACAGCGTCGGGTGCGGGTGGATGGTATGCATGATCTCGAGCACGGTCGACTCCAGCTCCATCGCCACGGTGCCCTCGGTGATGAGCTCGGTGGCCTTCGGCCCGATGATGTGCAGGCCCAAGAGTTCGTCGTACTTTTCCTCACTGACGATCTTCACGAAGCCCTCGGTGTGGTTCATGATCGCGGCCTTACCGTTCGCGCTGAACGGAAACTTGCCCGTCTTGACCTCGTAACCCCGACGCTTCGCTTCCTCTTCCGTCAGCCCCACCGACGCGACCTCGGGCGAGCAGTACGTGCACATCGGGACGTGATCGTAGTTGAGCGGATGGGCGTCTTCGCCGGCGAGGTGATCGACCGCCACGATGCCCTCGTGGGATGCGACGTGAGCGAGCCACGGCGTCGGCGTGATGTCGCCGATGGCGTAGATCCAGTCCTCGACGGTCTGCATATACTCGTCGACCTCGACATAGCCGCCGTCGTCGACCTCGACGCTCGTCTCGTCGAGCCCGCAATCGTCAGTCACCGGGCGGCGCCCAACCGACACGAGCAGGTGCGACGCCTCGATCTTCTCGGCGTCTTCACCTTCTTTCTCCACGACGATCTCGACCTTGTCTCCGTCGCGCTCCACGTCGGTCACCCGCGAGGAGGTCATCACGTTGATACCCTGCTTCTTGAACGACTTCTCAATCTCGGCGCTGACCTCGTGGTCCTCGACCGGCAGAACGCGGTCTTGCATCTCGATGAGCGTGACCTCCGAGCCGTAGCGAAGGAAGACGCTGGCGAACTCGCTGCCGACCGCACCGGCGCCGATCACCACCAGGTGCTCGGGCTTCTCGGTCATCTTCAAAAGGTCATCGGAGTCGATGATCCGCTCGTGGTCCATCTCGATGAACGGCAAGTGCCGACACGCCGAGCCGGTCGCGACAATACAATGCTCGGTCTCGAGCATCGTCTCTTCGCCCTCGGCCGATGTCACGCTGACCTTGCCCTTGCCGGCGATACGCCCGTGGCCGAAGTGCACGTCGACGTCGTTTTTCTTCATCAGGTATTTGACGCCACCGGCGTTCTTCTTGACCACGCGACCGCGGTACTTCGACATCTTCTCCATGTCGACCGCCGGGTTCTCGGTGGTGATCCCGAAGTCCTCGGAGTGCTCCATCTTGGCGATCAGGTCGGCTGTCTGCAGCATCGCCTTGGTGGGGATGCATCCGCGCAGCAGGCACGTTCCGCCGAGCTGCTCGTTCTCGTCTTTCTCGATAATGGCGGTCTTCAGTCCAAGCTGACCGGCTCGAATAGCGGCAACATAGCCGCCGGGGCCACTTCCGATGATGACGACGTCGTATTTCTCGCTCATGACTCTCCAGGCGCTACGCAGGTCCAGATTTTTAATAGGCGCAATTCGTGGCTGAACCTACTACTTCCGGCGCCGATGTTGTCAAGCAGCTAAGCAGCTGAGCAGCTTCGCCCACTCACGGACTGGATGCGTTCCCGAACAGAAACACATTCCAGCTCGAGTAGTCCGTCCAGCCGCTGGAGGTCTCTGCGCGCACCCTCCATCGGTAGGGCGTGTTGTCGACGTACGGCCAGAAAGTCTTCGCCGCGCTCCCCGTCTCGTAGACATAGTAGCCGCGCCAGCCGGTTCCATCGTGGTATTCGATCTCGAACTCGTAGTCGGTCGCGCCGCTGACCGCGTCGACGGACATGGTCACATCACTCGACCAGATCCGCTCCTCGGCGGTCGGCGAGCTGCCGGTCGGCGCGTCGGAGGCTGGTTGTGTGGTGCCACCGGAGGAGCCACCCGAGCTCCCACCGGTGGTCCCCGACTGATTCGGGTACGACGCGTTGCCGAACAGGAAGATGTTCCACCCACTGAAGCCTCCCCATCCCGCCGACGTGCGTGCCCTCACCCGCACTCGATAGGCGTTGTTGTCGACGTACGGCCAGATCTTCTTGGCCGGCTGCGACACGTCGTACTCGTAATAGTCTCGCCACTGCTGGCCGTCCCAATAGTCGACCTCGAATTGGTAATCCGTCCCACCGGATACCGCGTTCGCAGACAGCGTGACCGAATCACCCCAGGTCTGGGCACCATCGGCGGGCGTCAGCCCTCCGGGAGCGGGCGGAATTCCGACCGAAGACCCACCTCCGGTCGACCCGCCGCTGGTGCCACCCGACGTCCCTCCTGATGTCCCTCCACTCGTCGTCCCGCCCCCAATCGGCGGGAACGAGCTGAGGTTTTGCGCCGCATGCTTCGACAACTCGATGTGCAAGTGGTCGTGATGCGGGTGCTTGCCTCCGCCGTGCTCCCAGCATCGGCTGCGGCAATAATCCTCGCTATAACCCTTCTCGGTATTCCACTGCGTGCGATCCCAGATAAAGTACTGAACACCCAGTTCAGTCGCGTTGCGAATGAGGTAATTCGCGATGGGGTCGCCGATGGAGTTGTCCGCGTCGCCTCCCACGGTGGGGATGAACAGGTCGATGGCTCGACCCGTGGCGTGCGTGGACAGACTGCTACCGCCGACGATTTGTCGGCAATAGACCGTCTCCGAATAGCGTGACGTGCCGTCGAAGTTCTGCCTCAGGTGCCGCGCAAGCCGGTCCGTACCCGGCAGGAGCGGATTACCCGTCCCGATGCAGCGATCGGCGTCGTCGTACTGGATATTGCCGGCCTGGCGGGCACCCGCTTCCTCGACCTCCGGCGGAGGAATATAGCGGTCGCTCTGCGAGTGCCCCTGGGTCGAACGATCGTCGTCCCAACCGACGTTCAGCATTCCATCGCCGCACCCACCCAAGAGTCCAGCGATCGCCACGGCCAACACGCTCGCGGCTGCCAGTTTGCTTTCGTTCGAACCAATCATGTCGCCTCCAACAGGGCTTGATGATACCGTTACCGATGGTCAGTTCGGCGGAACCCACTCCGCCTCCTCGACATATTGACAGTACGGACGGCATCGCGTTTTAGGCGACTAAAAACTGGCTGAAATCTATCTTTAAGCGTCTGAAAACCGATCTGAAAGATCGCTCGAGGTGTGGTAATCGGTCTGGCCAGAGGACCAAATACACGTAGTATATGCAGTACATGACCGAACCCACGCACAACCTGCCGCGCCGCCGCAAGCGCTTCATCGGGCGCGAACGCGAGCTCGAGCTCATCGCCCAGCACCTCGAGGAGTACCCGCTGGTGACCATCCTCGCCGGCGGTGGTATGGGAAAAACTCGACTCGCCATGCAATTCGGAGCGAATACCCGGGACTTCGAGCGCGTGGTGTTCTGCGACGTGACCGAGGCGCGCGACGAAGAGGTCTTTGCCGCCTGCGTCGCGCGTGAGTTCTCCGGGTTCGATGGGGTACGAGCGCCCGAAGATGTCGGTCGACACCTCGCCGGGGCCGGCCGCGCGCTGGTCATTATCGACAACCTGGAGCAGGTCGTCGCGCCCGCCGCACGCGTCGTCCGCCGCTGGCTCGAACAGGCGCCGAATATCAGCTTCCTGGCGACATCTCGCGAGCCGCTGCACCTGCGCGGGGAGCGCCGACTGCCGCTGAGCCCGCTCGAAATCGAGCGCGCGGTCGAGCTCTTCGAGCACCGGGCGCGCAAGGCCCGGCACGACTTTTCCGTCGATGATAACAACCGAGAGACCGTCTCCGCCATCGTCGAGCACCTCGACGGGCTCCCGCTCGCCGTCGAGCTCGCCGCGGCACGCATCAATGTGTTCGCGCCGGCGAATATCCTCGAGCGCTTGAAGGGCGAGCACGGGGGGCTGGACACGCTCGTGCGAAAGACCCGGCATGCGACCGTGCGACACCAGACCATGCGCGGCACGTTGGAGTGGTCGTGGGATCTGCTCGAAGACGACGAGCGGCGCGTACTTGCCGGCTCCTCGGTCTTTCGCGGCGGCTTCGACCTTCGCGCCGCCGAAGATGTCCTCTCGACGGAGGGATCGCGCTGGGTGGGCGACGTGCTCGAATCCCTGTCGGATAAGTCCTTGCTCATCGCCGAGCTGCGCGAGAACCCCGATGGCAGGCAGGACCGACGCTTCCGGCTCTTCGAGACTACCGCGCGTTTTGCGGCGAGTATGCTGGACGACGAGCTTCGCCGCGAGTTGGCGCGACTCCACGCCTGGCACTACGTCGAGCGCATCGAGGATCACCGCGGCGCACCGCTCATCCATGAAACTCAAAACGCCGTTCGGGCCTTCTGGAGCGCCGCCGAGTTCGACGACAACCTGGCCGGACGAGCCGCCCTCTGCGCAACGCGGCTTTTGCGGCTGCGAGGCGCGGTGGAGGAGCGCCTCGAGATCATCGGTACGGCGCTCGACGGCGAGATCGACGATCCAAAACTGCGCGCGAAGCTGCTGTCGGCGCGCACCAGCTGCCACCTCGTACGCGGCGAATTTTCCGCGGCGCTGCGTGATATCGACCGGGGTATCGAGGCGGCCGACACAGCAAATTCCAGGAGCACTCGCGCGTTCTTACTCTACAGTAAATCCGAGGCGCTTCGCGGGCGCGGCCACCCGACTGAAGCGCGTGAACCACTGAACGAAGCGCTGGAGATCGCCGAGTCGCGCGGGGACTATCGGGCCGAATCGACGCTGAGAGCCGCTCTGGCCGACATCGACTTCGATCTCGGGCGGGCAGAGAAGGCGACGAGCACCTGGCATCGCGCCCTGGAGCTCGCCCATCGCAAGAAATTTCGTGATCTGCGCGGCAAAATCCTCGTCCAGATGGGGCGAAGCGACATGCTCTACGGCGATCTGGACTCGGCACGACGCCGACTCGAGGACGCGAATAAATCACAGAAGCAACCCAGCACCGAGCTCCAACGCGCCCGCCACGAGACGCTCGCCGAGATCGCCTGGCTGGAGGACGACGAGTCAGGCGCGCGCGATCACCTGACCCGGGCGCTAACGCTGGGTACGAAGACCCAGGATTACCGCGACCCGATCGTGGCACACTTCGGGCTCGCCGCCATCGAGCGCCGCGTGGATCCCGACGCCACCGATGCGCACCTGGACGCCGTCCGAGAGTTGGTCTGGGACAACGAGGACGTCTTCAACCGCGTGCAGGTCCACGTGCGCCTGGGGATCTTTCGCCTCTTCCGGGGCGCTTGCCGCGAGGCGACTCACCTCTTCGACCGCGCCGTCGATGAGGCATCTCGCCTGGACGACGCTCGTATTCAGCCGCACGCCATGACCTGGCTGGGCATCGCCTTCGCCATGGGCGACAAGTCAGACAAAGCGAGTCAGCAACTCGATGAAGCCGAGCACGGATTCCACGCGGCAGGCTTTGAGGCGCTCGCCGACCAGATCGACGCCTATCGTCGGGCGGTAAAACCGCTGGTTGAGGGCGCCCCCGCTGCCACGCGCGATACGGTCTCGGCCCTGCGAGACTCGGCCGAGCGGTTCCGCTTCCAGTCCAACGTTCGGCTGTCGAGCTGGCGATTCTACGACCCCCTTTCATCTCTGGCTGATATTCTGGAGACAGCGTCGACCGACGACGAGCCCGAAGACGCGCTTGTCGTCGCCCGCGACGGGAGCATGTTCGAGTTGCCCGACGGAGAACGGGTCGATCTATCGAGCCGCCAGGCTCTGCGCCTGATCCTGGCCGAGCTCGGCACCCTGCGCCAGGCGGCGCCCGGTGACGGCATCTCGGTCGACGAGCTCCGCCACGTGGGTTGGCCCGACGAGACGCTCACCGAAGAAGCCGGCTCCTCGCGGGTCTACACCGCGATCCGAAACCTGCGCTCGATGGGCCTCGACGGCGTCTTGCTGACCGGACACACGGGCTACTTTCTCGACCCTGAAATTCCGTTCCGCTGGGCGCGTTGAACCTCATGAGGGCAACTATGTGGATTTACGGATACGGAAGCATCATCTGGCGCCCGGGCTTCGACTTTATCGAGCGCCGCGAAGGGTACGTTCAGGGCTGGAAGCGCCGCTTCTGGCAGGGATCGACCGATCACCGCGGCGTGCCTGGCGCTCCAGGCCGTGTCGTCACCATGTTGCGCGAGGAAGAGGCTAAGACCTGGGGCGCAGCCTACCGCGTCGAACAAGTGGAGTGGGAGCGCATCGTCGCACGGCTCGACCACCGCGAAAAGGGCGGCTACGAACAACACTCCGTGCATGTTCACACCCCCGAGCATCCCGAGCAGCGAGTCGAAGACGCGCTCGTCTACGTCGCGACCCCGGCGAATTCAGAGTATCTGGGACCCGCTCCCCTCGAAGACATGGTCGCGCAGATCATCCGCAGCCAAGGGCCGTCGGGCGCCAACCTCGAGTACTTCCAGAAGCTGGCGAAGGCGATGCGCGAGATGGATGTGGAAGACCCGCATATCTTGGAGTTGGAAGAAGCGATGGGGGAGTAGGAGATGTAGGAGATTTGGGGGAGTGGGTAATCCTGTGGGCGTACCCAACCCTTTTATTTCACCGAGTGAATATTCTCACTCTGCCCTAGGATCTAACTCCCCGGACTATGGTCGACGCAGCCTTGGCTTCGATCGAAATACACGCCTGAATAAGACTGACCGAGAGTGGCCTTCGGATCGAGATCAACGTCTGGATCGTACGCGGGTTCGGGAGCATCTCTGAGTTACGATTTTGTCACCCATTTGAGGTATTTTCTCCGGCGCACTCAAGCAGTAGCCTATTCTAGTTGGTTATCCTTGAAGGCCGAGAAAAACCATGAAGCTTTATGTTTATACGACTTATTTGATTCTAATTGCATCATCCGTCCTTTATCTATCCAGTTGCAAT
>JBNJFZ010000046.1:31438-34362 GCA_051747295.1 Myxococcota bacterium | reverse complement strand
GCGCGGGCATGACACCGCGCCCCCTACATAATAGTTTTCGGCGCTACCCCCCGAATCGTTGCGTAAAAAGTTACTCCAATCCCGACACCCGCGGTCGAATCGACACCCCAACAGACCCATAACCCACTGAAACAAATACACTTTGCGCCACACACACACCCGCGAGTATACGGAACGCCCCGCTCGACATCTCTGTTCGAATTTCTTCCCCCTGCCGAGCCAGATCGGCATCAAAGAACCCGACCCAGCGAGTTGACGTTCCTCCAATGCGCGACTACTCATTCGAGGCAGACACGAGGCCCGCTTCGCATCCAACCGCGGCCGACGCGCATCTGAGATCCGAGTCTTCAAACCTGACTCCCGTGAAGAAACCCGGACCGAGTCAAACCCATCCCACCAGGCCTTTCCGCCATGAGCTTCGATATCCACAGCAAGTCGCCGCACGATTTCTTCCTGACCCTCGACGTCGATGAGTACTTCGAGAAGGAGTACGACGCCGAAGAGATCTTCCGTGGCGGATTTGCGCGCCCCCTGACCCTGACCGACCGGGACGTCTTGGCCGTGATTCGGTGGAACGAGAACCCAGAGGAGCCGGTCTTCCACGTCGACTTTCCCGACCACACTCTGTCCGCGGAGGAGGAAGAGGAGGCTCGCCGCGCCGTCAGCCGTACGCTCGGTGCCGAGCTGGATACACGAGCCTTCTACGAGGCGGTCGAAGACGATCCGACGCTCGGCCCTCTCGTCGAGAAGCATTATGGCTTCAAGCGCCTGTCCCGCGCGAACTTCTTCCAGGATGCGATGCGCTCGATCATCCGCACGCGCATCTCACACGGCCCGACGCAAAAGCGCATGGTCCAGGATGTCCGCAAGACCTGGGGCCAGGCCTTCGAGTGGCGAGACCGCACCTACTACAGCTATCCGCGCCCCTCGATTCTGGCCAAGGCCGAACCGCAGGAGTTGCGGGAGTACGGCATCTCCAATCGCAAGGGCGAGTATGTGATCGGCATGGCAAAGGAGATCATCGCCGGGGAACTCGATGTCGACGCCCTCGAGCAAATGAGCCCCGAAGACTTCTACGAGCGCGTCCAGGAGATCCGGGGCATCGGCCCGTCTACCGCGCAGTCGCTCTTGCTTCGCCGCAACCGAACGGACGCGATTTTCCCGTCCGAGAAGACCAAGGGTAAGGAAAAGGGCATCCGCCGCTGGATTCTGATGAGCTACGGGTTAGACCCGCATGACACGCCCGAGGACGAATGGCAGCAGTTGCACGACCGCTGGCGCGGCTACGAAACGCTCGTCTCCGCCTACTTCTTCTACAACTGGGTCATGGAGCAGAAAGAGGCGGAGTACGAAGGTGAGTAGAATCCCTCGTTCAGCTTGATTGAGCTATCGCCGCATCGACTCGGGCAGGTGACGCTCGAGGCGACGGACGAATTCGGCTTCGACGACGAACCCATGCGCTCGCAGTGCGGCCAGATTCTCGATTAGAAAGCGAATCCTCGAAGCATTTGTTTCCCATTCGTTCGAGTCGAGAAACGGCTCGATCCGATCGATGCGGCCGCGCTCCTTCAGGTGGTCTTCGCACTGAAATTTCGCGCCCTTCTCGGCCAAACGACAGGTCTCTCGAAATCTCGGTCGCGCAGCGTCGTCATCCGGGACCGCATGCGCACCGAGAACCAGTAGGGCTTCGTACTCGAATACAAGCGGGCCACCTGGCTCTGACGGAAGTGACACGCTCCGCAACCCCTTCTTTTCTATCGCTGTACTGCCCGGTTGGTAATCGTGCTCCCACCCTCGGTGGTACAGCTTTTTCACCTGCGATCCATCGAGCGAGTAAATCGTGAGTGCTTCGACGTAGCAGCCCGCACCGCACGCACCGCCTAACTCGACCTTTAGCTCCAGAACCCCGTCCCCGGTTGCATCGATGAATGTCGCGCGCGGGTCTCGCGCTCGAGCCGGACCCACAAGCCCCCAAACTTCGCAGCCCGGCCGCCCACGATCCAGCACACAAAGCTGCACAGAACTGTGGCTGTCGCCCACGACGTAGATATCGAATTCGTCAGTCTGGAAGAGCACCACGCCCTTGGTGCTCGCGACATGGTGGCTGACGTCGGCCCAGAAAGAGCCCAATTCCGCGGCTTTCGCGTACTTTTCAGCGTGCTCCCGAGCGAATCGGGTGGTTGTCAGCGCAACACCTCGGCGCGGCCTCCACTCAGTCTCCTCGACAACCCAGCTCCGGAACTCCTCCTCGAAGCCGCCCTCGGTGGAGGCATCCTGGGCAAGGGCGGGTGTCGGCCATAGGCACAGTATCAGCAGCACGGTCATGCCGCGGCATGCTCTTGGCCCGGATATCATGTCGGTCCCCGTGAAGAAGATCTGAGCTGATGTTCTCGATGCGTAGAACGCCGACGAGAGGGCACTCTATTTCAACCGCTCACCTCATGAGCATACAGAAGTTGGGGGAAAACCCTCAGATCATCGTCGAGACCACCGAGGCCATGGGCGGGTCGTCAGACCCGCCCGGCTAAGCTCAGCGAATCATCGCGCGGAGCATCATCCCGACGCACCTTAGCTTTTGCTGCTGGGCGTCGCCGCCGTCGAGCCGTGCCATCCCAATGGCGGAGCAGGCTTCGCCGGCCTCGCCGCGCCGGAACGTCGCGTCTGCCACCCAGCGGGCGACCTCTTCGGCGAGACGATAGCAGTCGAGATAGCCGTTTCGAGACTCGCTGCACCCAGATGAGGAAGTGCTCGGCGGAGCTGACAAGGAGCAACGACGAGGCGATGGTGGAGGCATCGTCGAGGAGGATCAACGCCGTCAGCGTCGTCGAGAGCGAGTCAGACGTGCAGCGAGTCTCGGAATGGCTATCCAGTTTTCGTGCGGGAAGTAGAGTTCGTTGTCGTTCATCGTGTGTCTCCATGTGTGG
>JBNJFZ010000046.1:0-31338 GCA_051747295.1 Myxococcota bacterium | reverse complement strand
CGATGGCGATATCGATCATCGATACCGCGCGGAGAGATGGAGGAGAGATGGAACGGGGTAGTGGTGCGCAGCTCCCCAGGAGAACTGATCAATCACTCACCCACCGTCCGCTCTCACCAAAGACCGCGCGCCGCAGGCGCCAGACCAGCGAGAAGAGCGCGGGCACCACGAACAACGACAGAATCGTCGCCACAGCCAATCCGCCGAGCATGATCGCCCCGACACCGCGGTAGAGCTCGGAGCCTGCCCCGGTCGACAACGCCATGGGCATGAGGCCTGCCAGCGAAGTCAGCGTGCTCATGAAGATCGCGCGCACACGACTGCGAACGCCGCCCGTCACCGCGTCTGCCAGCGTCTCGCCATCGCGCAGCCGCGCTATCGCGCCGTCGACGATCAAGATCGCGTTGTTGACCACCACGCCGATCAGTATCAGGAAGCCGATGGCCGTCATCAGGTCGAGCGGCTGCTCGTTGACGAATCGGTCGACCCCTAACAGCGCCACGACCCCTCCGGCCGCCGCCAGCGGTACCGTGACCAGCACCACAATCGGTGCAAAGAAGTCTTCAAACAAAGCGGCCAGCAGCAAGAACGATATCAACAGCGCGATGAGGAGCACCCAGCCGAATTGTAGCTGAGCATCTGCCAACTTCCCTGCAGATCCACCGAGGTTCACGTCGATCCCAGACGGAATCTCGCCGGATGCCTCGAGCGGGCCGAGCAGGTCTTGCTCTATCGTCTCGATCGCGGTCTCGAACGCCACGTCATCGGGTGGTGTCACCTGCAAGACGACCGAGCGGCGGCGCTCGGCGCGTTGAATCACAGTCGGGCCCAGCTCCGTGGTGACCTCCGCGAGTATCCCGAACGGTACGATGTCGCCACGCGATGTCGCGACCGGGGCGTCGCGGAGTAGCCGCAAGTCGTCTTCGCTCGTGGCGTCGTCCGGCCGAGCCGCTCTGAGCACCACGTCGATTTTGGGCTCACCCTCCGGCCCCCACTCCCCAATAATCCGCCCGTCGATATAGGTATCGACGACCGCGGCGAGCTCGGCAGAGTTCACACCGAGATCCGAGACCTCGTCACGGCGCGGACGCACTCGGAACTCCGGTGCTCCCAGGTCCAGTACTGGTACCGGCCGCACTCGAGCCCCAGGAATCGCGGACTGCACCTGGCCGAAGAGCTTTCGCGCCAGGCCGATCATCGCCTCAAGATCCGGCCCGGACAGCTCGATTTCCACCGCCCTGCCCTCACCGATGCCGTTGGCGAACAGAGACGCCTGACTCGCGAAGCTGATGGCACCCGGAATGCTGCCGTTGAGCTTCTGCATATAGTCGCGGATGCCGCGAATCTGCTCGGGATCCTCCGCGACACCCCCGGCGAGCACGAATGATGGGTCTCCGACGAAGAACGACCGTCGAAGCGCAGGCACTCCATCTTTGGACACGCCCGTGTGCTCGACCATCTGCTTCTGATTGGCCGTCCCAATGCGCTCCAGTTCGTCGACTGAATAGCCCGGTGGCGGCAGGATGATGCTGAAGACGAGGTTGCGGTTGCCGTTGGGCAAATACTCCATCTTCGGGAGCAGAGCCCACGCGACGAATACCGCCAGGCCGACCGCGATCACGACGACAGCGCTCGACCGCACCCAGCCGGCTCCCAGCCAGCCAGATGCACGCGAAATCGACTCTCGCACCCGCTCGCCCCAGCTCGCGATACCCATCTTGTCGGCCGACCGCGCTTGTTCGCCCGCGTCGACCAGGACGGCCGCCAGGCTCGGGATGACCAGGACCGCGACGAAAAACGAGATGATGACCGACAGCGAAATCGCGTAGGCGACGTCCCGCAGAATCTCCCCCACTTCACCCTGCCACAGGATGATCGGCACAAAGACCGCGGCGGTCGTGGCCGTCGAGGCGAGCAGCGCGCCGGCGACTTCCTTGATACCTAACCAGGCCGCCTGCCGGCGGTCCGACACCCGCTTGCTCCAGGTGTCGATATTCTCCAGGGCGACGATCGAGTTATCGATGACCATCCCGATCGCGAAGGTGAGGCCAGCCAGGCTCACGACGTTGATCGATCGACCGAGCGCGGCCATTCCGATCGCCGTTCCGAGCACGCAGACGGGGATCGCCAACGCAATGATACCCGCTGCGGTCAAGCGCCTCAGAAAGACCAGCAGTACGATGACCGCGAGTATTGCGCCGATCAGGAGGTTCGAGCGAACCACGTCCAGCGCCCCTAGGATATAGTCGACCTGGTCATCGACGACCTCGATCGTCAAGCCCTCTGGATCGAATTCCTCCTCGTCGAGGCGCAAGACCGTAGCACGCACCTCTTCGGTGACCTCCAGCACGTTGAACCCGGCCTCGCGCCGCGGCAGGAGTGCGATGGCGTCATCGTCGTCGGCGATCGCAAAGTCGGTCGCTTTTCGCAGGCCCAACGACACATCTGCGACGTCGGCCAACAGAATCGGCGTCTGATCGGGGCCGGTGGCGACGACGAGGCGCTCCAGATCCGGCGCCTCTTCCGGGGCGAGCATCGTGCGCACGACCATGCGGCGCTTGCCCACGTCGAAGTCACCCGCAGAGACGTCTGCGAGCTCACCGCGGATGCGCTGGGTCACCTGCGAGACGGTAATTCCGCGCGCGGCGAGCGCCTCGATATCGAACTCGACGTGCATTTCGGTGCGCTGTCCGCCGCGCATAAACACGCTCGCCACACCGGGAATCCGCTCGAGTTGCGGCGTGATCTCTTCCTCAACCCACGTTCGATAGGGACGCGGGCTCACGGAGGGATGCTCCGAGCGGATGATGATGACCGCGAGCGGCGGGCCGGCGGCATTCGCGGTAGATACGACGGGCTGGTCGACGTTCTGGGGATAACTCGGGACCTGGCTGAGCTGATTGGAGACACGCACGAGCGCCGTGTCCAACTCGGTCCCCACCTCGAACTCGAGCGTGATTTCGCCGTTGCTCTGCCGGGCGGTGGACTCCATGCGCGTCAGCCCCTGCACGCTGCGGAGCACCTCCTCCTGCTCCTCGAGAATCTCGGCTTCGACCTCGACCGGCGAAGCCCCGGGCCAGGTGGTCGACACGGAGATCGTGGGTCGCGTGATATCGGGTGTGAGCTGGATCGGCAGTTCGAATACCGACAGCGCTCCGAAGAACAGCACCAGCATGACCACAGCTACCACGCTGACGGGCCGCGAAATCGCCCGACTGAGCAGATCGCGGGACGCGTCGAACGCAGGCCATTTCTGTTCGCGACTCATCGGCGTTCCTCGAGCGGCTGTCCGGGCCTGACCCGCTCATTTCCGCGTACGACGACCCGGTCGCCAAGGGCGAGCTGGCCGGTCTCGACGAGGGCGCGATCACCGCTACGAGCTATCAGGACGACATCGACCGGTTCGGCCTTGCCATCCGCGGCGCGAATCACGCGAACGCCCGCAACTCCGTAGACGAGTGCATCGGTCGGGACCACGACACCGTCCGTCGTCCGCTCGAGCTTCAGCGTCACGTCGACCGTTCCACCGTCGCGCAGCCAGTCGGGCGAGACATCCGGGAGGATGCGGATGAGCGCGGTTCGACTGCGCGGGTCGAGCGCGCCGACGATTCCACCGATGCGGCCGCCGATCGACTCGCCCGCACGCGTCAGGCGGACGCCGGGTTCATCGGAGAGTTCGTCGAGGACGGTGGAGGGAACGCGAACGAAGACCTCGCGCGACTCGCCGGAGACGACCTCGACGACCGACTGACCGGGCTGTACCCAGTCACCGGGGTCGACGAGGCGTCGCGTCACGGTACCGTCGAATGCCGCGCGCACACGGTGCTGATCGACTTCTTCGCGCAACCGCGCGACCTCGGCTCGATGGCCGGCCAACGCTGCGACGAGCGAATCCCGCCGCGTCTGTAACTGCTCGGATTCGGATGCTGCTGAGTACCCGTCACGCGCGAGCGTCGCGAGGCGCTCGGCGTCGCGCTCGGCCTGCGCGAGCTGGACCTCCGTCTGTCTCAGCCCAGCTTCGGCCTGCCCGAGGCGACGTCGCACGAGGGTATCGTCGAGCTGGAGCACCACCTCGTTGCGCGAAACACTGTCGCCCTCAGCCACCGTGACGCGGATGACCTCTCCGGACCCGCCTGCAGCCAGAGACGCCGTGCGTGCCGAGCGAACCTCACCGAGAAACCGCCGTTCAACAGGCAACGTATCTTCGTCGATGCTGGTCGTCTCGACTATCGCGGGACTCGGGCCTTTTGGTTCCTTCTGCTCCTCGGTCGCCGCCTCCTCGCACGCCGCGAGGAAAATGAGTAGACTTATGAGTCCGGCAAACGAAAAGAGGCGCTGCGTTTTCATGGTTGTTCCGGGGGATGGTACGCGACGTCCTTGAGATGCACGACCTGACGCCCGAGTTCCAATAAATCTTGCAAACTCAGATACGGCGTCTGCTATTAGGACGTCTCCTGCTAGCAGGCTCAACCCGCTCAGGGCTTGCTCGCCACTCCGCGCACGGTCGGACGCAGGATCGGCCAGGCTTTTCGCATGCTCTCGCGGGTCAAGTCGACCATCTCGAAGCCGGCCCTCTCGATATTTTCTGCGGTCTCCCGCGTCAAATGACAACCGTCGGCCGCGATCTTCCACATCGGCTCGATGCGCTCCTGCCACTTTCGTCGGCCCGGGTTGTCGTGAGCGCCGACGTGTTCGAGGAAACGCAACTCGCCTCCCGATCGAAGGACCCGGTGAGCCTCCCTCAGTGTCAACCCCGGATCGTCGACGCTACAGAGGACCAGCGTAGAGACGACCGTATCGATTGTCGCATCACTCGCAGGCAACGCCTCAGCGACGATCGGGACGATCTCGACGCCAGTGCGCCCCGAGTTCCGAACTTTCTCGGCGAGTTGCTCGCGCATGTGGGGATCGGGCTCGACGAGGGTGAGTCTTTCGACCTGACTTCCGTAGAAGTCGAGGTTTGCTCCCGTCCCCGCCCCGATCTCCAGAACCCGGCCAGACGCCCCGGTGACAACTTCCTGGCGCCACTCGCGAAGACAAGCGTCCTCGGCCGGGGCCATGAATCGGTCGTAGATTTTGGCGAGGAGCCAACTCATTTTTGCTCCTGAATTGGGGTAAGCTCTTTGTTTATGCCCATATTTTAATCGTATCTACACTAAAAACCGAGATTTTGACACGTTCTGTCAATGACATCACCACTCAAGTTTGTAAGCATTTACTCACGAATTGGCGCCTTCCAAGCTGCTCCGATGACCGCGACCTGCACGGATTGACCGTTGGCGCGCACGGAAGACTGCCGAGTACCGATTCATTTACTCACTGCGCAGGGAATCCGATGTACTCCTTTCCTTCGTGAGGCGCACATCGCGAGCGTTTCGCCCCACAGCGAATCACTCATTCCATAACGAAGGGGGCAATTCGGACGCACGGAGAACCGGCAATTAGCTGGAATACCCGTCGAACTCACGAATCGTCACGTCGAGCTAGTGGTGCGACGTGCCGTGGCGAGCAGCGAACCAGATTAATCCATGGATGTCCATCCAGACCATCTCAAGCGACTCGCGGAAGTCGCTGGCCTTACAACCTCAGATTGGATGCACGAAGCCGAGCTTCGAGCGAACAAGCGGGTACCCTTAACCCGATTGTACGACATGCTCGAGCACGTCGGCGGCCAGCGTTCGAACGCGAGTCTCGGTATCGATCTCGCCGCGTCTGCCAACCGGCCTATCTTCGAGCCGGTCGAAGGCATTTGTTGCAAACTGCCCACCCTGGGTGATGCGATGGAATGCTGGGTCGAGAACCACCCGATCGTGGCCGGGTCGCAATCGCTGGCGTTCGAGACGTTTGGCGACACGGCGATCATGGACGTGTCGATTCTCGGTCGGTGGCGGGCGGCCCACGATTATGTCACCGATCTATTCCTCGCGCGTCAGTACCAACTGATGCAAAAGGCCGTCGGCGATATCAAACCACGAGTCATTCAACTCTCACGCAACGGCGACGGGACTGACGGAGTCCATCAGGACTTCTTCGGGTGCCCCACCGAGTTCAACGCCCAGCGAAATCGGATGGTCTTCGACTCGAAGCTGCTCGAGAGCACGCTGAGCGGATCCATCGATGATGAAACGCGAGACGAACTCGAGCAGCTCGCCGAGAAGAGAAAGGACGTGACGAGCCCGGACATCGTCCGCAAGATCCGGGAGGTGCTCACCAATAGCGATACCCCGCAATCGATGTCGCTCGAGGATGTCGCCGACGCATTCGACGTGTCCGCTCGGACACTCCAGCGTCGGATGCGATCGACGGGCGAAACGCTGCGCCGTGTGCGCGACGACGTCCAGAAAGAGAAAGTCCGCGACTACATCAAGTCCGGCAAGCCCTTCGATGAGATCGCCGACCAACTCGGCTACTCCGAATTGAGTGCCTTCTACCGCGCATTCAAGCGCTGGTTCGGCGTCACCCCCGCCGACTTTCGCGCGTCTATCACGACGGGTAACGACTAAAAACGCTCCATACCGGCTCAGGCTGCGCACGCTCTCGCGGCTCTACTCGATATTGTCGAGGTGGAGCTCCACGTCGGCATCATCGCGCAGCTCGGCGACGAGTTCTTGCATCGAGTTCTGAATCGCCTGGTTCTTGAGCTGTGCATTCAGCCGGTCCTCGACCTTCTCGAACGGCACCGGGCCGGCCTCTCGTTTGTCCACGAGCTTGATGACGTGCCAGCCGAACTGGGTCTTGATGGGCTCCGAGACCTCGTCTTTTTGCATCGAGAACACAGTGTTTTCAAATTCGGGCACCATCTGCCCCTTGCCAAAGTAGCCGAGGTCCCCGCCGCGGGACGCGGATGGCCCCTCTGATTTTTCTTCGGCGAGCTCGGCGAAATCGGTCCCTTCAGCGACGGCGGTCTTGCGGATCTTCTGGATCTTGGCGAACGCCTCTTCCCACTTTTTGTCGGGAGCGTCGGCGGGCACCTTGATGAGGATATGGCGAGCTCGGACCTGAGCGGGCTGCTCGAACTTCGACTGATTCTCCTCGTAGAACTCCTTGGCTTCTTCCTCGCCGGGCATCTCCATGCCGCGCTTCTCGAGGAGGCGCTCCATCTTGATCGATTCGGCCACGGAGTCCTCGAACTCCGCTTTCGTGATGTTCATCTGTTCGAGCATCTTATCGAGCGTGGCATCTTCTCCGCCGCCGCTGGATTGGTTCATCGCGGCGTACTCCTCGCGAAGGCGCTCGATACGCTCGGCGACCTCCTCATCCGAGACCTCGATATCCGACTTCTCGATCTGCTGCTGGATGAGGTGTTTGTCGACGACGCTCTCGACGATCCGGTCGGCGAATTGCGGGAGTACCTCTTTGGGAAACTGCCCGGAGTTGGCGATCCGCATCATCTCGATATTGAACTCTTCCGCGGGGATCGACTCACCGTTGACGGTTGCGACCGGTCCGGTGGCTTTTGGGACACCGCCGGTGCCACGCGGCGTGGTTTTGTCGCCTTGCTGAGTGCCGCCCTGTTCGGCGCCCGACGCATCGGCCGATTCAGAGCCAGCTCCCTCCTCGCCATCTTCGGTCGAGCGGTAGCTGCGTTTTTCCATCTCAGTTTGCTCTGGGACGTCCGGTGAGGAAGCGCATCCAGAAACGAGGCCCGCGGCTGCGAGCACGACAACGACATGTTTGAGCATCTTCTTCATTGATATCTCCAAAATAAGGAACGCCTCTGGCGTATCACTCACGGAACGTCATGACAAATATTGCCGTTCTTCAGGGCCAGTGACCGAGGCGGTGAAAGCCCGCCTCAGTCGGTCACCTCGTGGAAGAACGCGTGAATTTCATTCGCAGTTGCATCGCCCACGCCGTCGACGCCTTTGAGGTCGTCCACAGTAGCGGCCTTGATCTTCTTGAGGCTACCAAAGTGTTTGAGAAGATCCTTGCGAGTCTTCGAGCCAACGCCCGGAATTTCCTCCAGGCTCGAGCGTAGCGTGCGCTTTCGCCGCAGCTTTTTATGGAAGTTGATGGCGAAATTGTGGGCCTCATCACGAACGCGCTGGAGAAGATACAACTCGGCCGAATTCTTCTTGAGTACCACGGGGTTCTTGCGGCCGGGCAAGAAGACGCGCTCGGGGCTACGGGTGACCTCGGGGTCTTCGAAGCCCACGTCGTCGGTGCGGCTCTTGGCGAGGCCTATCACGTCGACACCGTGGAGTCCGAGGTCCTCGAAGACGGTGAGCGCCTGCTTGAGCTGGCCCTTGCCGCCGTCGATGACGGCGAGGTCGGGCGCCTCATCTCCCTGCTCGACGACCTTTCGGAAGCGGCGCATCAGCATCTCTCGCATGCTCGCGAAATCGTCCTGATTGCGCACGCTTCGCATCTTGTAGTGCCGGTATTCACTCTTCTCCGGTTGCCCTTCTATAAACGTCACCCGAGATCCGACGATCTGGGTGCCCTGCAGGTTCGATACGTCGTAACACTCGATCCGGCGTGGATAATTTCGAAGCTTGAGCGCGCCGCCGAGCTTATCGAGCAGGTCGCGGGCGCGCTCCTCCTCGTCATGTTCCTCTTCGAACGACTGTTTGGCATTGGCCATCGCGGTGTCGACGAGCGCCTTCTTGGAGCCGCGCTGGGGTGTCCGGACGTACACGCGTCGGCCGGCCATCTCGCCGAAGAGCTCCTCGAAGCTGTCGATCTCCGAGCCCGGCAGCTCGCTCGGGAGCAAGATATACTGCGGGATATCGTTGCCCGAGCTGTAATAGAGGTTGAGGAAGCTCGAGAGCACCTCTTCATCGGGGAACGCCTGGTCCGAATAGCTGAACGAGCGTGCCCCCTCGAGCTTGCCATCGCGGATAAACAACACCTGTATCGTGAGCCGATCGCCCTCGCGATAGAAGCCGAATGCGTCCTGGTCGACGCGCTTGGTATTGACCGCCAACTGGCGCTCCATGACCTTCTCGATGGACTTGATCTGGTCGCGGTAGTGCGCGGCCATCTCGTACTCGAGCGCCTCCGAGGCCTCCATCATCTTGTCCTCGAGCTTGTCGACGAGTTCGTCGCCGCGCCCCTCCAGGAACATGATGGCGTCCTCGACGTGCCCCATATATTTGTCGCGGGAGATGTCGAAGACGCACGGCCCGGGACAACGCTTGATCTGATACTGCAGGCACGGCCGGCTCCGGTTGTTCAGGACCGTATCCGGGCAGGTCCGCAGTCGAAAATGCTTGTTGATGACCGTGAGCGTACGACGGATCGCGCCGGCGGAGTGATACGGCCCGAAATACTTCGCGCCGTCCTTTTTCTGCTTTCGAACCACCTCCACGCGCGGCCACTCGTGGTCGAGCTCGATGCGCAGCGACAGGAAGTTCTTGTCGTCCTTGAGCCGGACGTTGAACTTGGGCTTGTGCTCTTTGACGAGCGTATTCTCGAGGATCATCGCCTCTTTTTCGTTGGCGGTGATGATCGTCTCGATATCGCCCAGCAGGTGCGGCAAGCGCGCCACGAACGCGCGCGGGTCCCCCGATTTCTGGAAGTAGCTGCGAACCCGATTCTTCAGGCTCTTCGCCTTACCGATATAGATGATCTTGCCGCGCTTATCCTTCATCAGATAGCAGCCCGGCTTATCCGGCATGACCTCCAGTTTTGATTCGTAGTCGAACATCGGGGTGGTAACGCGGTGGGGGGCGCGTGAATTTCTTAGGAGGGGGAGTAGGAGATGTAGGAGATGTGGGGGAGAGGGTCATAGGCTTCTGAGAAGCAGCGCTAGTGGCAAGAACCTACATCTCCTAAATCTCCCACATCTCCCATTCCCCCGACGTACTCCCCCAAACAAAAGGGCCGCCCGAAGGCAGCCCCTTTCGCTCTAGCAATGAGGTCGCCCCATTACAGAAGGTCCGTCACAACCGAGCGCTCTTCTTTGAGCTGGTTCTCGGTGATGTCGAGCTTCTCTTTGGCGAAGTCGTTGAGCTCGAGGTCGTCGACGATCTCGTAGTTTCCGGCGCCGTCGCAGCGGACCGGGAACGAGAAGATCAGGCCTTCCTCGACGCCGTACTCACCGTTGGACTTGACCGCCATCGACACCCAGTCGTCTTCGGGCGTCTCGCGGTACCAGTCGCGGACGTGCTCGAGCGCGGCGTTCGCAGCGCTGGCGGCCGACGAAGCGCCACGCGCCTCGATGATGGCCTTTCCACGACCCTGGATGGTCGAGATGAAGTCGTTCTCGAGCCACTCGTCGTCGCCGATGACCTCGGACACGGGGGTGCCGTTGATCTTCGCGTCGAAGAAGTGGCTGTACATCGTATTCGAGTGGTTCCCGAAGATGGCGACGTTGGTGACGTCCCCGGCGTTGACGCCCGCTTTCTTGGCGAGCTGGCCCTTGCTTCGGTTCTGGTCGAGCCGCGTCATCGCCGTGAAGCGCGAATCCGGCACGTCCGGGGCGTTCTTCATGGTGATGAGGCAGTTGGTGTTGCACGGGTTGGCGACGACCATGACGCGGACATCATCAGCCGCGCTCTCGTTGATGGCTTCGCCCATCGACGTGAAGATCGGGCCGTTGGCCTCGACGAGGTCAGCGCGCACCATGCCTTTTCCGCGGGGCTTGCCGCCCACGAGCATGCAGATATTTGCACCCTCGAACCCATCTTTGGGGTTGTCGGCGAGCTCGATACCCTCGACGAGCGGAAACGCGCAGTCTTCGAGCTCCATGACGACGCCTTCGAGCGCGTCCATGGCCGGCGGAATCTCGACGAGCTGAAGCACGACGGGCTGATCCGGGCCGAGCATCTCGCCCGAGGCGATACGGAAGAGAAGCGAGTATCCGATGGAGCCGGCTGCGCCGGTCACTGCAACGCGAACTGGGTCGGTCATCTGTAGTTCCTTGAGTCGTGAGTGATGGTTTGCGGGTCAGTATCGACGCGGATCACATAACAGTGCTCGTGTATGTGAGCAAGACGCGGGCGCGAATCCCTCGCGACACCCCGCGCCTCGCCCACACGGTGGGTCAATCGGTCGTGTCCTCGACGCCGCTGTCGGCACCGCGCTCGACCGGCTCGCCGTTCACTTCGAGGATGACGAACTCGACACGTCGGTTTCGCTCGCGTCCCTGCGCGGTCGAGTTCGACTCGAGCGGTCGCGTCTCGCCGTACCCCTCGGACTCGAGGCGGCCGGCATCGATACCTGCTTCGACCAGGTACTCCTTGACTGACTGGGCGCGCCGCTTGGACAACTCGAGGTTGTAGCTGTCGCTGCCACGACTGTCGGTGTGTCCCTCGACGCGGACCTTCGTGATCTGCGAGTTTCGACGAAGCACCGTGGCGACCTGGTCGAGCACGTTGAAGCTGCGCTGCTTGATCGTGGCCTTATTCGTGTCGAAGTAGACGCGCTCCAGGATCTCAATCTTGTCTTCGGTGACTTTGACCTTGGTCTCTCCCTCGTCAGGGCAGCCGTCTTCGTCTTCAACGCCGTTGATGGTCTCGGGCTCGTTCGGGCACTCGTCGTCGACGTCCAGGATGCCGTCCTGATCGTTGTCGGGATCCGGGCAACCGTCCTCGTCCTCGAACCCATCCTTGTCTTCCGGCTCATCGGGACACTGGTCATTGATATCCAGGATGCCGTCCTGATCGTTGTCGGGGTCCGGGCAGCCGTCGTCGTCCTCGAATCCGTCCTTGTCTTCGGGCTCTTCGGGACACTGGTCGTCTTCGATCAAACCGTCGCCGTCTTTGTCGCCCAGCGGGCAGCCATTTTCCTCGGCGATGCCCGGCGTATTCGGGCACTCGTCGTCGACGTCCGGGATGCCGTCCTCATCGTTGTCGGGGTCCGGGCAACCATCTTCATCCTCGAACCCGTCGACATCTTCGGGCTCGTCCGGGCAACGATCGTCTTCGTCAGGCAACCCGTCCTGGTCGTTGTCGGGGTCCGGGCAGCCGTCCGCGTCCTCGAATCCGTCCTTGTCTTCGGGCTCTTCGGGGCATTCGTCGACCTTGTCGAGCAAACCGTCCCCGTCGGTATCCTTGTCGCGCGGCGTGTATCCGATGGACGCGAACAAGCGGAAATCGGGGGAACCGACGCTCTCGGATAGGCCGATCCCACCACCGAGTTGAGCGATGAGGTTCATCGGAAGCGAATACTGCAGGCCGAGTTCGGCCTCGACAGGCGTCTGGTTGCTCGCTGCGTCCGCGACAATCGAGTCCGCATCGCGGGCATCTTCGAGTCCGACCGCGCCGAATAGCGTGGCGATGGCCTTGAGGTCGTCGACCCCGGTCGGGCTCTCGACGCCTGCGCCCCAGCGAAGCATATTGCCGCTGGTGTAGTTGCGCTGATTGAGCGTCTCACGCAGTTGGAAGCCGACGTTCGTCAAGAGCACCAACTCGCCCACGGTATAGTCGACGATCAAGCGAGGTTCGACGCGTACGGCACCATCGGAATTGTAGGTATCTTGATCGCCGGTGGGCAGCCAGACGGTGCCGAGCAAGCCCACACCGAGCCCGCCGACCGTGCCAGGCTCGAGAATCTGGAATTTGGGGACGAGACGCAGGTCGCCCGCCGCGAAACCCTCCGCAGCCGAGATCGACCCGATATCATCACCCGACTGCGTCAGAATCAGCGGCATCACCACACCGATATCCGCGAAGTCGAACAGGCCGACCGAGGCCCAGACCTCGGTCTTGAGCTGATTGCCGATCAGCGAGCCAATTTCATCGCCGCTGTCCTGCTCGGCGATGACCAGCGGATCGTCGACGTAGTGCACGAACAGGCCAAAGCTCGGCGTCCAGGCGCTGAGGACCTCGGACTTCCCCAGGTTCAGCACGTTGGTGCCCTGGGCGGGCATCGGCTCGAATTGTTCGACCGCAAAGCGATTTGCGTCCTGCGCCATCGCCGTCGTCGACATCATCAGAAGCGCGGCGGCCGCGCAGATCAGGAAAATCAGTCGGGTTTTCAAGGTCTTCTCCACTCACAAAACATCAGAAAATATTGATTTAGCTTTTGCCGCACGTGCTGCGCCCATCTCGGGCGCAGCACGTGCGGCCAAGATGGACGCATGACGGTCAGGATCGCCGCCGCAGGCGTATCGCAACCAGCGCACCGAGCAGCAACAACGTCGCTCCAGACGGCACGGGCGAGGGCGAGGCCGCGCAGCTTCCACCGCGGAGGACGAGGACGTCTTCTTCGGGGAAGTCGTCACTCGGATCCAGCGGGTCGGTCTGATTGTCGATCTCGTCCCCGTCGTTCACGCCGCCGTCGTCGGTATCGGGGTCGAGCGGGTCGGTCCCGTATTCATCGACCTCTTCACCGTCGAGCAGCCCATCGTCGTCGGTATCCGGGTCCTGTGGATCCGTCCCGAGATCCTCTTCTTCGATATCCGTGAGCCCGTCGTCGTCGCTGTCGCGGTCCGAATCATCGATCGCGTCGCGCCAGTCGGGCGTCCCATCCCGGTCGGTATCGGGGAGTGCGGCCTCGGTGCCGCCGTTATCGGGATCGTAGGCGTCGTCGAGTCCGTCGCCATCGGTATCCTCACCGGACGCAGTCGTGCCCTCGTGCCCTTCGTCGCTGTCCGGCGCGCCATCACCGTCGGTATCGGTGTCGAGGTAGTCGGGCGTCCCGTCGCCGTCGGTGTCCGGGCAGGGATCGTCGTCGCACTCGACCGAGTCGAGGATGCCGTCGCCATCGGCGTCGACATCCTTCCAACTCGGAAGGCCATCGCCGTCTGCGTCCGAACCAGCGGAGGTGTCATTCTCGCGCTCGGTAGCCGTCGGGATCCCGTCCCCGTCATCGTCGGTGTCGAGGTAGTCTTCATCACCGTCGCCGTCGGTATCCGGGCACCCGTCGGCCGGGTCACCGTCGCATTCGATCGTGTCCGGGACGCCGTCACCATCTGTATCTACAGGTGCCGAATCCGGATCGAGGTAGTCGGGGATGCCATCTTCGTCGACATCGAAGCCAAACTCGGTCTCGTCGTCGGCGTCGTCGCCGTCACTGTCGGTGTCTAGGTAGTTCGGGATGCCATCGCCATCGACGTCCTTGCCGTGCGTCTCACCGTCGCTCTCCTCGGTCTCGGTGGGGATGCTGTCGCCATCATCGTCCGGATCCTGGAAGTCGGGCACGCCGTCGCCATCGGTGTCCTGGAGGGGCGCAGCGGTGCCGCCCTGGTCTTCGTCGTACGCGTCGTCGAGGCCGTTGCCGTCGAGGTCCTCGCCGGCGGGCGGTGTATCGGGTGTGCCGTCAGTATCGGCATCGTGGCCCTCCGTGGCGTCGGGCACGCTGTCGCCATCGCTATCGGTGTCCAGGTAATCCGGGCTACCGTCACCATCGGTATCCACGCAGGTCGCGCCCGTGCCACACTCGACATCATCGCTGATCCCATCGGCGTCGCTATCCACGTCGCGGAAGTCCTCCACGCCGTCGCCATCGAAGTCGGGCGTCGGCGCAATCGTTCCGATCACGCCGCCGCAGTCGCTCGCCGTTGCGCAGTCGGGGTCGAAGGCGTCGTCGATGCCATCGCCGTCGGAATCCGTGCCGGCCGGGTCGATGCCAGCGATACCATCGCCATCGGCGTCGTGCCCCTCGATCGCGTCCCCGATGCCATCGTTGTCCGCATCGGTCTGCAGGTGGTCACCGACTCCGTCACCGTCGCTGTCGATGGGCGTGTCGCTGCTGGAGGTTCGCGTGTCATCGGCCCCATCGCCATCGGCGTCCGTGAAGCCGTCATAGATGCCGTCGCCGTCGTCGTCCGCCCCCCACGCTTCCGCTGCGTCGGTGATGCCGTCGCCATCGGAGTCGAGGTCGCGGTAGTCCGCGAGCCCGTCGCCGTCGATATCCCGGCAGGCGGTGGGATCGGGACACTCGATGTCGTCGTTGATGCCGTCGTTGTCCGAGTCGAGGTCGCGGTAGTCCGCGAGCCCGTCGCCGTCGGTATCCTCACACGCGCTCGGATCGGAGCATTCGACCAGGTCGGGAATGCCGTCGCCGTCCGCGTCCGCACTCGGGTCGCAGGTCACGCCGTCACCGCTGTAACCGAAGTCACACGTGCAGGTGAACGAGCCGGGCGTATTCGTGCAGGTCGCATTCGCGTCGCAGTTATCCGTGCCGTCCGCGCACTCGTCGATGTCCGTGCAGGGACCTGCTTCCGGGCATTCATAGCCCGGCTCGATCGTACAGGTGTCCGAGCATCCGTCACCGTTGATCGCATTGCCGTCGTCGCAGGCCTCGTTGGCCGGGATGGACGCACGGCCATCGCCGCAAACGTCCTGATAGTCGGGCGTGCCGTCGCCATCGGTGTCTTCGCAGTTGCTCGGGTCCGTGCACTCGACCACGTCGGGCGTGCCGTCGCCGTCGGTATCCTCTTCGGCGCAGGTCACGCCGTCACCGCTGTAGCCGAAGTCGCACGTGCAGGTGAACGAGCCGGGGGTATTCGTGCAGGTCGCGTTCGCGTCGCAGTTGTCCGTGCCGTCCGCGCACTCATCGATGTCTGTGCACGTGCCGACATCCGGGCAGATCCAGCCGGGCTCGACGTCGCAGGTATCCGAGCAGCCATCACCGTTGACCGCGTTTCCGTCATCGCATTCCTCACCGGGCAGCGTCGTTCCACGGCCGTCGCCACACACATCCAGATAGTCGGGCGTGCCGTCACCGTCGGTGTCCTCGCAGTTGCTCGGGTCCGTGCACTCGATGATGTCGATCGTTCCGTCGTTGTCCGAATCGGTCTCGGTACAGGTGACGCCGTCGCCCGAGTAGCCGAAATCACACGAGCAGGTGAACGAGCCGGGGGTATTCGTGCAGGTCGCGTTCGCGTCGCAATTGTCCGTGCCGTCCGCGCACTCGTCGATATCCGTACAGCTGCCAGCGTCCGGGCATGTCCACCCGCTCTCGATGGTGCACGTATCCGAGCAACCGTCTCCGTTGATGGCGTTACCATCGTCGCAGGCCTCGTTGGCCGGTACGGAGGCGCGTCCGTCACCACAGATATCGAGGTAGTCCGGGATACCGTCGCCATCGCTGTCGTCGTTTGTGGGATCGCCGTCGCCATCCGTATCCTCGTCGGCCGTCGGGATGCCGTCGCCGTCATCGTCGGGGTCGAGCGGGTTGGGGACGCCGTCGCCGTCGCTATCGGCGGGATTCTCCGGCGTTCCGCCGTCGAGCGTGGTCTCGACGTCGTCGGGAATGCCGTCGCCGTCGGTGTCGGCGACCGCGGGATTGGTGCCGACGATGCACTCCTCTTCGTAATCGCTGAGGCCGTCGGTATCGCTATTATCCGTATTATTCGTCGCTTCGACCTGAATGATCGAGCTGGTATCGCTCGCCAGGAACGTAAAGGTGTCGAGCAGGTTGTCATCACCCTTGGTGTTCGAGTCGAAATCGCCCCATGCGCGAGCGTTGCCCGGATTGTTCTGGCCGTGCGGTGTCGCGGTGTCCGAGTAGAGGCCCGAGTCGATGCCGGCGAGTCCCGAGGAGGCCGGGCTGACGTCGCCGTTGGGCATCGTGCCCGCGGACGACTGGATTTCTTCGTCATTCCAGAACATCGACAGACCGCGGCGAGTCAGAGACGAGTCGACCTCGAAGACTCGAAAGCCCGGGTAGCTCGTCTCGATGTCCACGCCCACGTAGTGGAATTCACCGACCGTCACGAACACGCGACAGTCGTAGATACCCTCCGGGACGGCCGCGCCGGAATTGTCCACACCCGACCACGTCGCCGTATTCGTACCGACGACCGTCGAGCCCACGATGGTGACGTCATCATCGGAGGTATAGTCGAAGACATTGTCGCGGTTGAGGTCGCAGATGATGCGGTAGTTGCCCTCGGCGCTGACGTCGAATTCGAAGTCGCCGGTGGAGACACCCGGGATGACCTTGTTGCAGGACTGACCGCCGTCGAAGCCGAAATTCGTCAAATTTGGGGACACGACAGAGTACGTCGCATCCGCGGGCGGGTTCACGTAGAGCGGGTACTCCAGCGTCACGCTGTTGCCCGAGATCGGAACCGATCGGCCGTCGGCGCCATCGACACCCTGAGAATTCGCGAGCACCGAGTATTCGAACCCGGCGAGCCCGTCGAATTTGATCTCGACCACCGCGGTGTCGGTCGCGGAGCCGGAGGGCACGACGGCATAATAGGACGCATCCGTGGTCTCGGTGTACGAACCCGCGTTGAAGTCCCATGAATTCGAGAAGAGACGTCCCTGCTGAACGACGCCACCGTTGGTGACGTCGACCGACCAACTGCCGCTCTGGCTGCTGCCCAACTCGATCGTGAAGTCGCCGGTCTGGGTAGTCGTGTAAGACTGACCGCTGCTGAGCGTCGCCACGAGCGTCCCGCCAGGGTCGATGACCGTAACACTCCCCGACCCCGACCACTCGATCACCTCACCGGCGGCGAGGATGTCGACCCCCAACTCGGTGCTCGTCGTGACAGTCTGGTTGGTGCCGAGTTCAGCCGATCCCTCGGCCAGCAACGCGGCCGGCCAGGCGATCGCCAATCCAACAATCAACAAACAAATAGCTCTCAGTCTTGCGCTCATTTTCATCCCGATATGGGTCATTTTCTGTCAATAATGCGCTATTCTACACAAATTAAATATACTTCAATGCACATAGCGCCATTAACGTATTCTAAATCTATTAACCTGCACCTGTGCGGTTTGCCGCATGCGCTCGACACTCGGCGCCCCACGACTCTTAAAGCGCGATTCGGAGCGCTGATCATGGCGGCGGGCTGTATACAAACCGGTCGACAAAAAAATCGAGCCGTCGAGCCGACGACCGGCGCCAAAGCCCTAACGCGTGAAAAATAAAACAGCGGAGCACGCCCCACAGCCACCAAACTACGTCAAACCTGATGCACTTTCAGATACGTTTTGGTGCCATTTTGGATGTAAGAGTCGGACGCATCATCGGTAGGCGGGCGTCACCATGCTCATCGCAGGCTGGCAGCCTGTGCGCCAAAGTTCGGGGTCGCCCCCAGGGTCACCGACGGCGACCCACGCGAAAAACGACGATTCCGAACAGCAAGAGCAGCGCGCCGAAGTCGACCGGCGACTCACCGGCTGTCGTGCACGACGAGCTGGTCGTGACGTGCTGACCATTGGTTTCCTCGCCGCTGTCATCGCCCGACGCATCCATTCCCGAGTCGTCGTGGTCGCTCGAGTCCGTGTCCATCTCGCCGCCGGTATCGGCCGAGCTGCCTGTATCTTCGGTCAGTCCGGTGTCCCCGGTGCCCGCATCCTCAGTGGAGCCCACGTCGTCGGATGACTCGTCTTCGACGCGCGTGAGCCGAATCGCGTCCGCGATGATCTTGCGCTGCTGGTCGAGCGACTCGCCGGTGTTGTCGTAGACCGCGACGCGCTGATCGCCACCCGCGGCAAAGTCGAACTCTCCGAGCGAGCGCCAGCCGTCTCCCTGGCTCATGTCCAGGCGGACCTCTTCATCGGCGCCGTTGTGCTGGACGCGGTAGAGGCCGCGTTGGGCCTGCGCGTACTCGCTGACCAGGAAGACTTCGACCCGATAGGTACCCGCCTCGCTGGTGATGATGTCCCACTCGGCCCAGTTGCCCGGGTCCGGGTCGTCCCATGCGTAAGTCCAGTGCAGTTGCCCGCCGTTGCCGGCATCCGCCACGTAGCGCCACGAACTCGGCGGCCCGTGCAGCGTAAAGCACGACCCGGCGTCGTCGATCGTGCCGCCGCTGGCCCCGAGCGTTCCGCACGGCTCGGCCGGCTCGCCGATGAGCCGCTGGTAGGATTCGACCAGCGACATATAGGTCGGCACGTACGTATTCCCGACGCCCGAGACGTTTTGATAGAGGTCGTAGTGCAGGTGGATCGTCGTGGGCGTGCCGCCGAACTCGTTCGAGACCTTGCCCAATCGGTCGCCCTTCGCGACCCGATCGCCCTCGCCAACCGTGTAGCTGGCCCTCTGCATATGGAGGTAGCGATGGCGGGTCCCGTTGTCGGCCTTCAGGTACATTGAATACGTACCGATACTGGTGATCACGCCGTCCTCGGCCGCGACCGCCCAGTGCTTCGCGTCTTCACAGGTCGCCGGTCGGATGTCCTGGCCCTGATGGCCGTTGCCGCTGGGGCACAGCGCCACGTCCCAACTTCGCGTCTCACAGAAGTTGTCCCACCACGGATACGAGTAGTTCGCGTCGTCACACTGGCCGCCGCCGGGCCCCTGATAGCCGCCGTGGCCCCACACCTGAGAGTTCGCGTACGACGGCGAATTCTCGATGGGATAGCGCATATTGGGGACGTAGACATGGTCGTCGACCCGCCCGTCCTTGCCGGTTTCCTCCAGATCGCCCGGTGGCTGGTACGTGAAGT
Organism: Myxococcota bacterium; assembly: GCA_051747295.1. Classification (GTDB taxonomy): domain Bacteria; phylum Myxococcota_A; class Bradymonadia; order Bradymonadales; family Bradymonadaceae; genus JBNJFZ01. The sequence continues at coordinate 12,040 of JBNJFZ010000046.1, read as the reverse complement.
CGGCCGCGGTGGCAGTCGACGCCCCCACGAGCAATGCCGCGGCGAGTAATGTCGTCGTCAGATATCTCATCGCAGACCTCCTGCGAGCCCGAGGGAGCGCCCGACCTCACGAATATAGCCCTCATCCTCGCAGCGCGAATCTTCCGACGGGCGCGCGCACTCGACCTCCACGGTGTACGCCGCGCCCCACCGCTTGAACGCCATGGTCATGATGAGCTCGTTCTGGGTGATGCGGGGTTCCTGCTCGTCGATCTTGCGCGCGTCGATGCTCGGATGGACGAACTCCTCTCGCGTACCGCTGACGTAGACCGAGACGCCGTCGCCCTCCATCGCCGCGGCATACCAATCGTCCTGCGCCGTGTAGGTCGCCGATTCGAGCAGCGCGTCGTTGTCCGGTAGCAAGACGGGCACTTCCGCTCGCTCGAGCGTCTCGCGCTGGTCTTCACCCAGCGCGACATCCATCGCTGTCTCTCGCTCCACTGCCTCCCAGTCGATCTCGGCCAGCTGAGTTTGACCCGCGTGGCGCTCCTGCCAGGTCTTCTTGACCGCCCGTTCGCTCGCGGGATCGAAGTCCGGATCCCGCTCGGCCTCTGGCACGTTCTGCGAGGGTTCCGGCGCGACCACTTGCTGCGTCTGAGTCTGCTCGGGAGCCGGGCTCGACTCGCTGCAGGCGACACCGCCTAACATCAGGCAGGCTGAACAGATCGATAAGGTCCGTTTCATTGTTTTTCCGCATCCAATGTGAGGGAAACCACCTCCGAGTGTAGTACGTGTGGCGCCGTGGGTAAATTGTACCCCGACGAGAATGGAAAAAGACCTTCGGATGTTGGTTTTACTGGAAGTTCACCGGCGTAAGTCGTACATACGTAGACCCTCACGCTCTATCGACTCGACAGCATGACCACAGAAGACATGACAGAACCCGGCCACGCCGGCGAGCACATCCCCGAGCACGTCGACGAGTCTGAAGGACCCTCGCTCCGCAGGCTCGCCTGGCAAACGTTCTGGGTGACCGTCCTGCTGGTCGCGATGGTCGCCGGCGCGGGCTGGCTGCTCCGAGACCCCCTGACCGAACTGGCCCACTGGCTCGTCGAGAACCTCGGGCTCGCCGGGATGTTCATCGGGGTGTTTCTGGCCGACACATTCACGTTCCCGATCCCCCCTGACGTCTACATCTTCATCGCCGTTGCGAGCGGCGTCGACGTCGTGCCCGCCCTGACTACAGTCGCCATCGCGAGCGTCATCGCCGGCAACGTCGCCTATTATATCGGCCCCTATGTCAGCGAGATCCCACTGCTGAGAAAGCGCATCGAGCACTTTCGGCCACGCGGCGAGAAGCTTTTCGCCAAATATGGGGTGTGGGCGGTCGCGATTGCGTCGATGACACCGGTACCGTTCTCGGTGGTCTGCTGGATGGCCGGCACCTACCGCATGAAATACTACGGCTTCGCCGTTGCGACGCTGATGCGTATCCCGCGCGTCGTTGGCTACTATTGGCTCTACAAGATGGGCTGGGCGCCGTCGCTGTGACGGGTGTTCCGCATATATTTTGCGTGGCGCCGGCATTCGGTCCGCACCTACACCGCAGATTCTGAAGCGCATCGTTCGTAACTCACACCGATCGCAAACTTTGCGAGTGACTCACCAGTCACTGTGGTTATACTTAATGCTGTGTAGTGGCTGTATCTCCAGCAGTGACGTGGTACCGATATGGGTGACGCATCAACCCCAAAACAAACGCTGGGCGAGGAAATCGCAAACGCCGTGACGCACGGTGCTGGGCTGGCTCTGTCGATCGCCGGACTGGTTCTAATGGTCTGGAAGGCGGCCACGGCCGGCGACGCCTGGCATATCGTCAGCGCCAGCGTCTTCGGCGCAACGCTCATCATCATGTACCTCGCTTCCACGCTCTACCACGGCATCCAGCACGAGCAGGCGAAAAAAGCGCTGCGCCTCTTCGATCACTCGGCGATCTTCTTGCTCATCGCCGGAACCTACACGCCGTTCACGCTCGTCACGCTACGCGGAGACGTCGGATGGGCGCTGTTCGCGGCGATCTGGGGCCTGGGAATCGCCGGCATCATCTACAAGCTAGTCGCGCGCGGCGGCTACAAGCGCCCATGGGTCTCGGTGAGCCTGTACCTGGGCATGGGCTGGGCGGCGATCTTCGCCATCAAGCCGCTCTTCGACGCGCTTCCGGCCGCCGGACTCGCCTGGGTGATCGCCGGCGGTGTCGCCTATACCGGCGGCGTCTTGTTCTACGTCCTCGATCACAAACGCTGGTTCCACCCCGTCTGGCACCTCTTCGTGCTCGCCGGCAGCATCTGCCACTTCTTCGCCGTTTTCGGCTACGTCTTGCCCTGACCGAGAACCTTCGACGCACTCCTTGACGGGGAAGTCGCATCTACTATCACCGTGGGTACGACTCGCGGTGTATGATCAAGGACAGATGCGATGGCGAGCAACATGAAGGTCTTGTTGACCGGTGCGACGGGATTTCTGGGCGGCTTCCTGCTCGAGGAGCTCCTCGATCGAGGGTTCAGCGTGCGAGCGACCAGCCGTCGCCCGCCTCACCTGGTCGACCTGCCCGACCACCCCAATTTGGAGATCGTACGCGCCGACATGCTCCGGCGCAGCGACCTCAAGACGCTGTTCCGCGGGGTCGATGCGGCCTTCTACCTCGTCCATTCGATGGACGGCGGCGTCGGAGAAGCCGAGGAATTCGTCACAAAGGACCGCAGAGCTGCACGCAACTTCGCCGAATACGCTGCTCGCGCTGACGTCGGCCAGATCGTCTACGTCAGCGGGCTCAAGCCGGATCAACCCATCAGCAAACACCTGAGCAGCCGCAACGAGGTCGAGCGCGTGCTGGCCGAATCAAAGGTGCCTCTGACCGTGCTCCGCGCCGGGTTCATCATCGGGCCCGGCAGCGCAGGCTATCAGATGCTGACGGCCCTCCTGAGCGAACTCTCCGTCATGATGACCATCCCCGAGTTCTCCAGCGAGACCAACCCGGCTTACGTCGGCGACGTCGTCGAGGCGCTGATCTGCTGCATCGAGCACCGTGATGAAACTGCCGGCGAGACCTTCGAGATCGGCTCGCGCGAATCCGTGACCTATCGGCAGATCATGGAGTACTTCGCCGAATACATGGGTGAGGATGTCGAGTTTGTCGATGTACCGTGGGCTCCCAGGGCCTTCGGGGCGGCCTACATCTCGAGCATCTCGGATCTCCCCTACGGACTCGTGCGGGCTCTGTCAGACGGCCTGGAGGTCGACCTCTACGTCTCCGACGAGCGCCTCTACGAAATCTGTGAACTCCCGCGCACCTCTCCCCGAGACGCCGTTCGGCGGTCGCTGCTGCCCGATGAATAGATCTTGGGCGCCAACACTCTGCGTTCGATAGATCAAACACATGAACTATGCTATTTTTAAAAATCCTCCGATTTTGCTTGAATTAGCATTTATAGGGGATTAAATGCATAACAACAACGGAAAATCAGGACTCGGGCTCGAAATTACCGGGTTTTCAGAAGCCACGATGGGCGAGCTACCGGAACCGACAGGTGACGTTGGGTTCGACAACGCGGAAGAGGTCTTCGAGCGACTGGCCGCGCTGCTCGAGCGAGCTGAAGACATCGAGCGCCGAGTCAATCACCACTTCGTCGAGGAGGGGCAGGACGACTCGGAGCAGCTCGTGAGCACCGTCCTCCAGCTCTCGGACGACGTGCTGGCTTTGATGCACCGCCTCACGAATCACGCCGAGCACCCACTGACGGGCGCGCAGACATACGACGACGCTCGCTACGCGATCGAGATGGCCATCAACGAGCTCGCACGCCAGCACGACGTGCTCGCCGACTGCGCCATGCGCGAACACAACGTGCAACGTGACCTGGCCGCCGCGGCAAAGGCTAAGGGTGTCGTCACCAAAGCGGTCGTCAACGTCGAGTATGCACTGTGCGAGGGGACCGATTTCGAGCCCCGGTTGGAGGCATACCTGCGACTCGAGGATTCGCTCGAGACGCGCAGGGCCTACGGAAAGATGCGGCGCGCTCTCTTCCAATTCGGACGCGTCGAAGACATCCCGCCACACGACGAGGTCGTCGCGAGACTGCGGCGCGCCGGGACGTCATTCGTGCACCTGCGCGGTCACGATTGCTTCTCGATGTTGCGCGTCGAGGACCGCTTCCAATTCGAGGATCTGTGGGACCGGATCTACCAGTGGCTGCGCTCGGATACCCGTGATGAGGAGACGTACGCGGGTTGGTTGATCTGGCAAGACGTACTCAACTTCATCGAGTTGCTGGGGTCGATCAACTTTCGGCAGGAACTCCGGGAGCACGATATGGCGCTGGCGGACCGGGTGCTCGACTCGATGTCGGAGCTAGAAGATGAGGAGAGCGTCGGGGACGCGCTGGCAGGCGAGCTGCACAGCCTGACGGGCTTCAGCCCGCAGATCGACAGCTTGATTGAAAAAGGTGCTGACGCCGAGGTTGGAAGCTGGCGTCGCCAGCTTCTCAGCATCAAGAAGGGGGTTTGAGTTACTTCACGTCCAGATCGGCGAGCTTCGGGAGTAGCGCGGCGCAGGCCTGGCGCAGCTTCTCCAACCCATCTGGGCGCACGCGAAACGTCTTTTCATTCATGTAGAGGTCGCGATTGATCTCGATCTGAATCGCGTGCACGTCGTTGCCGGGGCGCCCGTAAAAACGGGTGATCCAGCCGCCCTTGTAGGGCTCGTTGCTCTTGACCGAGTACATCAGGTCCCGGAAGTGCTCCTCGACCGTCCATGTCACCGTGGGGTCGCACGACTCGCCCTCGGCGTCCCCCGGGACGATGTCCGCGCGACGACTGCCCGGGTCGGTGTGCCCGCGCCGGCCACGCGATGGCATGGAGTGCCCATCGACCAGGATCACGTATCCAAACTGCTTACGAACGCGCTCGAGTTCCTCGCCGATCGTATCGTGATACGGGTGGTAGAAGGTGTCCAGGCGGCGCTTGAGGTCCTTCTTGCTCATCGGCTTGGCCATCACTGGCACACCGCTGGTCGTGTTGCGCCAGACCACGCCCCGGTCCTGATAATATCCGGGCTGTTCGATGCGCTTGCCGCCGACGACGGTCTCGGGGGCCACGTCATCGGCGGCGCGGTTGAGATCGACGACGTATCGAGACACATTCGACGCGATCAGGGTCGCGCCATGACTCGGCGCGTCTCGCCAGATTCGGTCGACGTAAAGATCCAGGTCTCGCTTGAGGACGCGTCGGCCGACGACCATCTCGGCACGCACATCATCCGGAATCCACTCCCCTGCGTGCGGTACATCGACGACGACGGGTAGCGTTTGCTCGTCGGGCCTTTCTACCCGGAAATACGTTTCAGGCATGGCGCTACTCACAGATTCTTCAGAACTACACTCTCGTTGGCGGCCTGCTCCGACCGCCTCACCCTCGCAACATAATGCGCTGTCGGATAAGACGTGTGTAGCATAACTTCATGCCGGTGAATACGAAGAATCGCGCATGCTTTCGCGTGCATAACGAATCTCCTCGAGCACGTAGGAGTCGGCCTCCGATTCGGCCGCTTCGCCCAGTATCTGTGCGGCTTTGCGCGTGCCCACCCGACCGATCGCCCACGCGATATGGCCGCGAATCAGGGGATCCTCGTCGTCTGACAGCCGCCCTCCCAAAAGCTCGAGCTGCTCGGGTCCGCCGACGTTGCCCAGCACGACCGCCGCATTGCGCTTGAGGCCCTGCAATTTCGCCCGCTTCATCGCCGACTTACTGAAGTATTCGACGTAGTCCGACATCTCGAAACCAAGCAAGTCAGCCGGCTCTAGATCGCGATACTTCTCGCGCGTCTGAAACGCATCATCCCCGGTTGCTCTGGCCTTGCGATTCCACGGACACACGTCCTGACAGATATCGCACCCGAACAGGTAATCCCCGATAAGCGGACGCAGCTCTCTCGGGATCGGCCCGCGCTTCTCGATGGTCAAATATGAGATGCAGCGGCGCGCGTCGATGACCTGCGGGCTCACGATCGCGCCGGTAGGACAGGCGTCGATGCAGCGCGAGCAGGTGCCGCAGCGATCCGGCACTGCCTCGTGGGTCGCCTCCAACTCCATATCCACGAGCACCTCGGCGATAAACACGAACGAGCCGATCTCGGGGTTGATGAGCATCGCGTTCTTCCCCACCCAGCCCAGCCCGGCGAGCTCGGCGAGGTCGCGCTCGAGCAGCGGTGCGGTGTCGGTGGCGGGGCGAGTCGCGACCTCCACACCCGTCTCGGCGTGGATGAAGCTCGCCAGCTTGCGCATCCGGTCCCACAACACGTCGTGGTAGTCGTCGCCGTGCGCATACCGCGCGATCCGGCAGCCGCCCGCGAGCTTATCGCTCTCGTGGTAGTAATTCTTGAGCAGGACCACCGCGCTCTTCGCCCAACCCTCGTCCATCTTCGACGGGTCGCCGCGCTGCTCGTGATAGCGATCCAGGTAGTTCATCGCGCCGTGGCGGCCCTCGCGCAGCCACTCCAGATAGTGCTCGGCGTGCCGGAGCCTGCGCGCCGGCGCAATGGCCGCGCGGTCGAAGCCCAGCTCGCGGGCGCGCTCCTGAATCTTGTGGGTCAATTCACTCATCACGTCCTGTGTAGTCCAACGCTGCCCGACAGCGCAAACTTCTCCGTTCTGCAGCGTCGTCTACTTGACCTGGAATAAAAACCATCAAATAATCATTTGAGTATTTGAACAGTGCTCCCAAGGAGGCTCAGCTTTGACACTCGAAGAACTCCCATCGCGACTCTACGATCGGTTCGCCCAGGTCGGGCAGGCGCTCTCCGATGCAACTCGCCTGCGAGCGCTCAACCTGCTCGTGCAGACCGAGCGATCGGTCGACGAGCTCGCCGGCATGCTCGGTCACAGCGTGGCCAATACGAGCGCGCACTTGAAGGTGCTCCAACGCGCAAACCTGGTGTGCAGCCACAAGAAGGGCCGACGCGTCTTCTACGAAATCGCTGGTGCCGAAGCCCTCAGGCTCTTTCTCGCCCTGCGCGACATGGCCATGGAGACGGTTCCGCAGGTGCGCGAACAATTGCGCACGCACGCCAGCGAGCCGGCACTACTCGAGGACCTCACCGGCGAACAGCTCCTCGAGAAAATTGAGAATGGCGACGTCACGTTGGTCGACCTTCGACCTCCCGAGGAGTTCGAAGCTGGCCATATCCCGAGTGCCCAAAACCTACCGTTCGATCACCTCGAGCAACTCATCGACTCCCTTCCCGACGACCGAAACATCGTCGCCTACTGTCGTGGTCCCTATTGCGTCGCCGCGATCAAGGGCGTCCAGGGGCTTCGCGACGCGGGCCTCGATGCTCGGCGCATCCGATTCGGGATCGCCGAATGGAAAGCAGAAGGCCTACCTGTCAAATCACTTAAAGGAGCTTCCTCATGAAGTTCAATTCTGGATCACGCCTACTGAAGAACTACCACAGCATCGCCGTCGCACTCCTTACAGTGCTTCTAGCTGCTTCTTGCGCACCCACCTCACAGCAAGGTCCCGATGCCACGACCGAACACCGCGTTTCGTCGACGGCCGACGAGCGAAAAGCCGCCATCGGCGTGCGGAGCAAGCGCCACATGAAGGTCGCCTTGTTGAGCGCACGTCAAATGCTGTCGGGTGAGGGGACCTACTCCGCCGACCGCGTCGCCATCGTTGCCTGCGGCGGCGGTGTCTCGGCGCTGGAGAAAGGTGGGGACCTGACCGAAGACATCCGAAAATCCCAGGCGATGGGGGCGGAGATCTCCGCCTGCGGCCTTACCGTCGAGCATCTGGGCTTGTCGCCCGACGCGCTCGCCGACGGTGTCGACGTCGTCCCGAACGGCTTCGTCGAGCTTATCCGCCTTCAATCCGAGGGCTACTACACCATCGAACTGTAGTCCGCGGCTCACTCCGCAGTACTCGCTCATCAAAACGGTATCAGCCTATGTACCGACGTATTTTTTCCACGCTCATCACGCTCCTACTACTGGGACTCGCAGTCCCTGCGCTCGCCGAAACGACCCTCGAGGTCCCCGACGCCGCCTACGGCGAGGGCGCGCTGCACGAAGGTGACGCCCGAGTCGAGTCTCGACTGATCGTCGACGCCCAGCAGGTCGCCCCCGGCGATACGTTTACCGTCGGCGTGGCGTTCGAGCTGGACACCGACTGGCATATCTACTGGCAAAACCCCGGCGATGCGGGGGTTCCCACAAATATCGAATGGCGCGGCCCACAGGTCGAATTCGGGCCGCTGCAGTGGTCGGCGCCGCGACATTTCACCGAAAACGATGGCGAGTTGACGGTGTACGGCTACGGAGACCGCGTCGTGCTCTTCAGCGAGGCGACCGTCTCGGAGGAGGCGAGCGGCTCTGTCGAAGTCGGCGCCAAGGTCGACTATCTGGCGTGCAGCGACCTCTGCATGCCCGGGCATTCGCAACTCGAGCGGCGTATCCCCATCGGCGACGAGACTATTCCTGCCGAGTCCACGGTCCTGCGCACGCTCGACGAGTTCAGCGAACGCGTACCCCGAAGGGCCGACGACGTCGGGCTGGAGACGACATTTCACTACTCCCAGTCGCCGCTGCGCCCGGGCGACACGGTCGACGTGGTCGTCGAGGTCGTCGACTGCGAGACACCAGACGACGATTGCTCGGGCCTGTCCTGGCCTATCGAGTCGACCACGGAGGCGTTCGTACCCGACAGAAATTCGGCCCCGACCGTGCGGACGAAAGGGCTCGCCCGCCACCCGCGAGCAAAGAACGGCTGGTTGCTCGAGCTGGAGATCGATGTCGAGGAACACACGGACAGCCCCGACAACCTGCTCTCAGGAATCGCAACGCTCGAGGCGCCCGACGGGTCCACGCTGCCGATTCACCTGAGCGACAAATTCGACTTCGCCGACACCGGTACCGCCGCAGACGCACTGGAGATTCCAGACGTGCCGTCAGAAGCGGCCGTGGCGACCGCGTCGACCCCGAGCGAGCCGACACCCAACTCCGACGAGCCTCTGGGCGTTGCGTGGGTCATTTTCCTGGCGTTCGTCGGCGGCATGATCCTCAACCTGATGCCGTGTGTCTTTCCCGTGCTCGCGCTCAAGGTTTCGTCGTTCACGCAGCTCGTCCACGAGAGCCGACGCGGGGTGCTATCCCACGGCCTCGCCTACACCATCGGAATCGTCGGCAGCTTGCTCGCCCTGGCCGGCGTGGTCGTCGGGCTCAAATCGGCCGGCACGCAGGTTGGATGGGGCTTTCAATTCCAGAATCCGTACTTCCTCGCCGCGCTCGCGGTCATCCTGACGCTGTTCGCCCTCAACCTGTTCGGCGTCTTCGAAGTGACGGCGACTGCAGACGGCGTCCATGAAAAGGCCGAGGGCGCAAAGGGTGTACAGCGCAGCTTCTGGGAGGGCATCCTGGCGGTCATCCTGGCGACGCCGTGCTCGGCGCCGTTCCTCGGCACCGCCGTCGGCTTCGCGCTGTCCAGCGGGCCTGCCACGATCTTCGCCGTTTTCGCGTCGCTGGGGCTCGGGTTGGCCGCGCCGTTCGTGGTGCTCACGATCGTGCCCGGATGGGCGAAGGTCTTGCCGAACCCCGGCAGCTGGATGGAGTACCTGAAGAAAGGGCTCGGCTTTGCGCTGGTGGGCTCCGCCATCTGGATTGTCTGGCTGCTCGGTCGCCAAACCGGCGTCGACGGCATGGCATCGTTGTTGATGTTCCTGGGCGTTCTCTCGCTCGGCGCGTGGTTGTACGGGCTGGTGCAGTTCCAGCAGTGGTCCTGGCGCAAGGTCGCCGCGACGACCGTCGGTGTCGGCGCGATTGCGACCGCCGGCGTCCTGGCATTTCCCCTGCCGGATTCATCGGCGGCTACGCGCCCCGATGCCTCGGGTGCAATCGAATGGCGAGAGTGGTCGGAGGACGCGGTTCGCGCCGAATTGGACGATGGCCGACCGGTGTTCGTCGACTTCACCGCCGACTGGTGTTTGACCTGCAAGGTCAACGAACGAAATGCGATCGACACCGAGCCGGTTCATAAAGCGATGGCCGAGCACGACGTCGCGATGTTCAAGGCAGACTGGACCAACCCCGACGAACGCATTCGCCAGAAGCTTGCCGAATACGGTAAGGCAGGTGTGCCGTTCTACCTGATGTATGCACCGGCGAACCCCCAACGCGGTACGCCACTCCCCGAAGTTATTACGTCCGAGACGGTCGTGGACGCATTCGAGAATGCAGCGGAGTCAAAATGAGTGATGAACAGAGTACCGATACAGAATTCGACGTCGATGACATCAAACAAGACCTGAGCTGGTGGGACCGGCTGCGCAGCCACACGCTCGGCCGGTGGGCCATCGACCTGGCCATCGTCGCGCTGATCTTCACCGGCATCTCGATGTGGCAGACCAAAGACCTGGTCGGCTCGGGCGAACCTGCGCCCAAGACCGTGCTCCAGAGCTACGACGGTGAGGTCGTCGACTTCGAGCAGTACAAGGGCAAGAAGACGATGGTCGTCTTCTGGGCGCCCTGGTGCGGCGTCTGCGGCGCCGAGTCCGACAATGTCGATCGGGTCAAGAGCCTGCTCGGCGACCGCATCAACGTCACGTCGGTCGTACTCGACTACAAGAGCCGCGACGACATCCAGGAGTTTATCGACGAGCAGGGCGTCGAATACCCGGTACTGCTGGGCAAGACGCAGACCGCGCGTGACTACAAGGTCAATGTCTTTCCGACCCTCTACATCCTCGACGCGGAAGGCCGCATCGAGCACACCCTCGCCGGCTACACTACCACGCTCGGGATGCTCTGGCGGGTGATCATCTAGCGTCATCTACCGTGGTGGCCGCCGGGCATTCCGCCGCCACCACCGCTCGGTGCGCCCATTCCGGTAATCTCATTCCACTCGCCGGGCGAGACGACCTGTTGCTTGTATTCGGCGTGGCACGATGTGCACGTCTGAAGCGTCTTCTCCAACGAGACCATGACGGCCTTCTTGTCCTTGTTCTGCGCCGCCTCGATGATGCCGTCAGCGGTCTCGTGGAACCCGAGCGCCCGCTCGGTGAACCCCTCGGCGCCCGCCCCCATGTGATTGCACATCTGCTTCATCTGCGGCGATGAGCCGATCTTGGTCGCGGCCTGTTCCACACCTTCGAAGTCGTCCGTCGCAGCAGCCGCGACGATCCCCTGGACGGCAACCAGATGGTCACGCATTTGCTGACGCTGATGATTCGCCATCATCGGCGTCAATGGCACGGGCTTGCGACCGTCCATGGACTCGAGCTCGGCATATGGGCCGCTAGCAGCGGGCTGCGGCGTGGCTTCTTTGGCCTCGGATTGGCTTTCTGGAGCCGGCTCTTCGCTGCCCTGCGCTTCCGGAGTCGCTTCCGCGGTCTCGTCGGCCGAGTCGCCCCCCTTGTCGCAGCCAAAGAGGCCGGTGAACACAAGAGCGGTTACGACCGCGGCGAGTAGCTTCGTTCTAGCTGTCTTCATAGTCCTCGATGGCGCGATTGAGAATGGATAGCGATTCCAGAACTTGTCCGAGGGTCCGGTCGGGCATCTGCTCGAGGATCGAGGCGAATTTACTCAGGCTCGCGGCGTCCACCTCCGCGGCGGCCGCCCGACCCTCGCGGGTCAAGTACAGTCGCTTCGCGCGCCCATCATCCGGACACGGCCGCCGCTCGACGAGGTCATCCCGCTCGAGCTTCTCACACAGGCGCGAGACGTTGCTCATGTCGATGTGTAGCTCACCGGCCAGGTCGCTGATCCGGATACCGTCATCCGCCTCGTACAACACCATCAGGCTGTGAGCGCGGGATACGCTCATCGGCTTTCCGCAGGGCGTCCGCAGATCGCTCGCCAATCCGAATAGATCCACGAATTTTCGGATGTGACGGCGTAATTCGTATGCGTTGTCGATAACTTCGTCCTCAAGCACTCGGAACCCCGAACTTCGGTGAAAACTCGCCTCGATCCCGATTCGAGATGTCGAGCGTACACCCATTTACTTGCGAACGCAA
>JBNJFZ010000045.1:0-34823 GCA_051747295.1 Myxococcota bacterium | reverse complement strand
TCAACCTGTGGGTCTCATCCGGTTTGGTGTCAGCCGGGGTTGTCTGTCGGCTCGGCGAGGTGCCTCGCGAGTTGCTCATCGGCGAGGATGGCTGCGTTGACCTCCTCGATGAAGCGGCCGGCGCGCTCCTCGTCGACCGAGCGGGCATCCGCCAGATCGACGAGCGCCTCACGTCGTTCGCGCAGCGCGCGTCCGAAGGCCTCGTGCTTCGATTCGGAGACGCCGAAAGCCTCGGCGAGATCGTCGACCGTCTCTCCTCCGCCCATGGTCAGATCCTGCTGCATGGCGATGCCATTATTCTGAATGTAGAGCTTCATCGCCTCCTTGTTGTCATCGTCCTTGGAGACCAGCACAACTGTGAGGACGACGCCGCCGATCGTCGTGGTGATACCTCCAATGGTCGTTGTGAGGAGCAGGCCGGCTGCTGCCGCCTCCTCGTCCGACGTGGATGACTGAGCCGCGGCATTGGTCGTCGTGGCGACGACGAAGGCGAGCGAAAGTGCGGCCACGACGATGATGCGCGTGACTGCGCGTGTTGGTGGGTTCAATAGGCTCGTTGTACTTCGAAACACGATTCCTCCCAGGCTTCGGGGTTTGGTTAGAACGGGAGGAACCTTCCTGTTCCCCCTCTATAATGGTTTTCGGCAGCCCCCATCGGATCGTTGCGTAAATATTTTTATCTTCAGGGTAGGCGATCGTCTAATCTCGGCGAAAAACGCCTTTTGGCGGCGCTCTGAACGCGTTTGGAGGCGGCGAAGATCTTTTTGCGCAGCGGCGATTTCTCTGTTGCTCTCCGTCGTGCAATGTGTGCATTTTCTGTGATTCGCTGCTGGGCAGCCAGTGGGGACGCAAGGTCGCTGGCGTTGAAACGTGCTGCGGCCAGGATGTTCGCACGACGAGTCCTGGCGCGCCAGCGAGTCCAAGTTGACAATACGAGGGGCAATCTGTACGTTTTCGGGCTCACTACGGCGGGGCTGCGCGCAGTCACGTCGTTTTAAACGGCGCCAGACGCCGATGCCGGACGGATGTTGCGGCATGGACGGTCTCTGGTCGTGGGCTTTCGGGCTCACTTTAGGAAACGCAGTTGTAGAGAGATGTCTCAAGACTTTGTCATCGACCTCCTCGAGCTCGAACGCGGGCCCGTCGAGAAGGAGATTCGTCCGGGCCAGGACACGCTCGAAGAGCTGTTTACGGACCTGGGTGACGACTTCGAGCTGGGCGATCCGTCCGGCTTCGGGGCCGACCTGCGTATTTACAAGGAGCGGTCGACCGTGTACGTCGACGGCGTCGTGCGCGCGGATTTCAAATATCGGTGCGGCCGTTGCCTGACCCGGCGACACCACGAGATCGACAAAGACGTCGAGTTCGTGCTGATGTCGGAAGAAGACTGGTCGAGCACGTACGAGGGCGAGGAGGAAATCGCACTCGAAGAAGCGGATATGGACGTCAGCTTCTACGAGGGTAACACCGTGGACCTCGGGCCGCTGTTTCGCGAGGCGATCTTGCTGGACCTTCCGGTCTTCCCGCAGTGTCCCGACGAGCTGCGTGACAGCTGTGACGAAGCCTACGAGAAGAGAGTGGGCGACGAGACGATCGAGGAGCAGGAACACCAAAAGCCCGATCTGCGCTGGTGGCCGCTCAGGAATATCGAGCTCGCCGACGACGACTCGGAGCAAGACGAGGAGTCGGCCGCGGACGTCGAATAGTCCGCTCTTAATGGATGCATTACCAGTTGATCGAGATAGAGAAGAGATTTTACTGAGAACTTTTCTTCATTTGAACGGGCATCCGCCGACATCGCGACAGCGACCGGCGAGACCCCGAGCAGGAGTTGAACCATGGCAGTCCCAAAGAAACGCAAGTCGCAGTCGAAGACCCGCTCGCGCCGCAAGGCCAATATGAAGCTCGAGGCGCCGAACTATCACAAGTGCCCCGAATGCCTGGCTCCGAAGCGCTCGCACCGTGCGTGCCTGGAGTGTGGGTACTATAAAGGAGAGCAGGTCATCGAGGTCTGGGAATACTAATTCGGGTCCAGCGCCCGTCGCATATGACCGCGGAGCTCGGCCCCATGTCGACCCGGGAAAAAATCATCGAAATCGTCGCGCAGACGCTCGAATTTCCCCTCGAGGAAATCGACGAGTCGGATGCGTTCCTCGATGATCTGGGCGCCAGCAGCCTCGACGTCGTCAATTTGATCTGGCGGATCGAGGAAGCCTTCGCGCTCGGTGAAACCCCCGACTCGGCGCTCGAGAATATCGAGACCGTCGGTGACCTGGTCGAGTTCGTCGAAGAAAGACGCGGTCATCAGGTCTCCGAAGCAGCGGACGTCTTCGACGTGGCGCTGGCTTCAGACCACGCTGGCGTGGCCATGAAGGCGGTCCTCGTGGACTATTTGCGTCGACAGGGCCGAGCCATCGTCGACCTCGGGCCATCGGATACGACCTCGGTCGATTACCCTGAATTCGCCGAACGAGTCGGGCGAAAGGTAGCCAGCGGTGAAGCAGACCGTGGCATCCTCATTTGCGGCTCGGGTATCGGCATGTCGATCGCGGCGAATAAGGTCAAGGGTGTACGAGCGGCGCTCGTATGCGACCCGTTGATGGCCGAGTTGGCACGCCTGCACAATGACGCAAATGTCCTCTGCCTTGGCGCTCGCCTCATCGGCGAGACGATGGCCGAGGCGTGCATCGACGCATTTTTGTCGACATCGTTCGACCCCGGTGATGATGGGCGGCATCGCCGCCGGGTAAGCCGTATGTCCGCCATAGGGCGAGAAGAGTCCTGATTCGGAACTCGTCCTGACACCACCCCGTCTGCCCCCTTCTCAAATATGCGTTGTCCATTCTGTGGCCACCTCGAAGACAAGGTTGTCGATTCGAGGGCCTCGAAAGAAGGCGATCGAATTCGCCGTCGACGAGAGTGTGCCGCCTGTGGGAAGCGTTATACGACCTACGAGCGCGTCGAAGAGGTCTTCCCTCAGATCGTCAAGAGCGATGGCTCCCGCGAGGATTACGACCGCGAGAAGATAAAGAAGGGCATTCGCCTGGCGTCCACCAAGCGGCCCATCTCGGTGGCTGATATCGACGATGTCATCGAAAATGTCGAACAGAAGCTGCTCTCCCTGAGCGAGCGAGAGGTATCCAGCGACTGGGTTGGCTCGACGGTGACTGCAGAGTTGAGAGATCTGGACCCCGTCGCCTACATTCGCTTCGCCAGTGTCTATCGGGCGTTCACCGATATCGAGGCATTCCTCGAGGAGTTGCGCGAGCTGGATGTCGACCCCGAGGAGCAACTCGGGCGAGGGTGGAGACAGCGGCAGCGGGCCAAGAATGACGACTCGCCTGAGGCCGTCGGCGCCCGGCAAGAGCCCGAGGAGTGAAGCTGTGTCATCGGACCAAAACCGCGGCGTTCACGAACGCCTGATGGCCGAAGCGATCGCCGAAGCCAGGAAGGCAGAAGGACGCACCAGTCCCAACCCCCTCGTCGGCGCGATCGTCGCCCGGGACGGTGAGATCCTCGCCCGCGGGTTTCACGCGCGTGCCGGTGAAGCGCACGGCGAAGTCGATGCGCTCGCGAAGCTCGACGGGGAGGCCGAGGGCGCCGACCTGTACGTCAACCTCGAGCCCTGTTGCCATCACGGGCGTACCCCACCTTGTACGCAAGCCATCTTGAAAGCCGGGATCGGGCGGGTGTTCGTCGGGACGCTCGACCCGTTCCCTGAAGTCGGTGGCAAGGGCGTCGAGCAACTCCGAGAGGCGGGCGTCGAGGTAAACGTCGGTATAGGCGCAAGCGCGTCTCGCGCGCTCAATCGGCCTTATTTCAAGCGCATCACAACCGGGCTTCCGTGGGTGACCGTCAAGTACGCGATGACGCTGGACGGCAAGATCGCCAGCCGCATCGGAGACTCCGCCTGGATCTCCGGCGAGGGCTCGCGCCGTCGCGTCCACGAATTGCGAGATGTCCACGACGCGATCCTCGTGGGCACGGGGACGCTCCGAAGCGATAATCCGCGCCTGACAGCCCGGAACGAGGGCGGCCAGGACCCCGTTCGTGTCGTGTTGGATGCACGGACAAGCGCATCGCTGAGCGCGAATGTATTCGAGCCGGATAGCTCTGAGGCGGACACAATCCTCGTAACGTCTGACCTCGCTGATGAATCAAAGACTCGAGAGCTCGCGGCCCGAGGCGTCGAGGTCCTGACGCTGCCGTGCGATGAACGCGGCCGGTTCGACCTGGAGGTCGTCTTGCGGGAGCTCGCGCGCCGCGCCATCTCGAATGTATTCGTAGAAGGCGGTGCTCAGATACTCGGCACGCTGCTCGACGAGCGACTGGTCGACGAGGTCTATGCCTTTGTCGCTCCGAAGCTGATCGGAGGGGCGGGCGCGTTGACGGCCGTCGCGGGGGCCGGCATGGAGACAATGTCGGAGGCGGTCGAGCTCGAGGAACTCGGCATCGAGGTGATCGACGAGCGCGACGTACTTATTCACGGATTGGTTCCCGATGCGCATCGCGCATGGGTCGAGTCGATGCCGGAAGGAGAGTGACCATGTTTACCGGCCTCATTGCAGACATCGGTGAGATCGAATCGATTCGCCAGCGCGGGGACAACTGGGAGCTGACCGTCGGGACGTCGTTCGATATCGAAGACATCGAGTTGGGCGAGAGTATCGCGGTCGATGGGGCGTGCCTGACGGTGACGCGCACCGGCCGCGACAGCTTCTCGGTCGATGCCAGCCCGGAAACGCTGCGGCGCACGACCCTCGGCGAGCGCAGCGAGGGCGATGCGGTTCACCTGGAGCGAGCACTCCGTGTGGGCGACCGCCTGGGCGGGCACCTCGTGCTCGGTCACGTCGATGGCGTCGGCTCGTTGGTGTCGCGTAAGCGGGAAAAAAACGCCTGGTTGCTGGACTTCGAGGCGCCCGAGCAGGTAGCGCAGTACCTCATCGACAAGGGGTCGATCACGATCGACGGGGTCAGCCTGACGGTCAACTCGATCGATGCCGACCGCTTTGGTGTCGCGATCATCCCGCACACCTCGGACAAGACCAACCTCATCGACTATGAGGTCGGCCGGAAGGTCAACCTCGAGGCCGATGTGCTCGGGAAATACGTCAAGCGATTCATCAGCCCGCAAGAAGGCGGTATTACGCGGGATATGCTCAAGGAATTCGGGTTCGACTCATGAAAGATGCGATAGATCGAGTAGAGCGGGCCATCGAGGCCATCGGAAATGGCGAATTCGTGATCCTGGTGGACGACGAGGAGCGCGAGAACGAAGGGGACCTCGTGATGGCGGCCGAGTTGGTCACGCCGGAGGCGATCAACTTCATGGCGACCCACGCGCGCGGGCTCATCTGCCTGGCGATGACCGGAGACGACCTCGACCAGTTGGACATCCCGATGATGGTCGAGCGCGGGAGCAACCGCGCTCAATTCGGGACCGCCTTCACGGTGAGTATCGAGGCGAGAGAGGGAGTGACGACGGGCATTTCGGCGTCCGACCGCGCGCAGACGGTCAAGGTCGCGGTCGCGGACGATGCGAAGCCCAGCGATATCGTCACGCCCGGGCATATTTTCCCGCTCAGAGCACGAGAGGGTGGCGTCCTGGTACGAACCGGACAGACCGAGGGCAGTGTAGACCTGGCGCGACTCGCCGGGCTCAAACCGGCGGGTGTGATCTGTGAGATCATGAATCCGGACGGCACCATGGCTCGCCTGCCGGATCTCGAAGAGTTTGCCGAAGAGCACGGGCTGGTGCTGGTGAGCGTCGCGGACATGATCAACTACCGCCTGCGCCGCGAGAGCCTGGTCGAGGTTGTCGCGGAGGCACCGCTGCCGACGGATTATCCCGGCGATTGGACGGTGCGCGTCTACCGAAGCCTGGTCGATAATATCGAGCACTTCGCATTTATCTGCGGCGAGCCGAGTGCCGACGAGCCCACGCTGGTTCGCGTCCAGCATCGGTGTGACACGATGGACTTATTCCTCGGGCACGATGACCAGTGTTCGGACAAGATCACCGGCTCGATGAAGCGCATTGCCGAGGAAGGCGAGGGCGTGGTGGTCTACCTCGACCGCGAGGGGCGTGACGCCAGCGAGATTCTTCGTGAGCACGGGGTGCTGCAGCCCGATCCGCATGCCGAAGCGAGCGACGAAGTGGACGAAGAAGCGATCAACCAGCCGGAGCGTGCACTCAAGGTCGTGGGCATCGGTGCACAGATCCTCGCAGCGGTGGGCGTGGGCCAGATGCGCGTGCTGACGAACCGACCCAAGAAGATCGTCGGGCTGGACGGCTATGGACTCGAGGTCGTCGAGCAGGTACCCATTCACCGCGACGCATGAGCATGCATTGAGACGCTGATACTGTCGACGACGTTCGACGATTCGAGATTGGAGCAACGTGATGCCAAAGGTAGTCGAGGGTGATTTTTCGGCCCAGGGGAAGCGCTTCGCCATCGTGGCTGCGCGCTGGAACGAGATGTTCGCGGAGAAGCTGCTCGACGGCGCGGTCGACGCGCTCGTCCGGCACGGCGCCGACGAAGACGAGATCGTCGTCTTTCGCTGTCCGGGGAGCTTCGAGTTGCCGCAGGTCGCGATGAAGGCGGCTCGTGGCGGCCAATTCGACGCGGTCATCTGCCTCGGTGTGCTCATCCGCGGGGCGACGCCCCACTTCGATTATATCGCGTCCGAGGCCACGAAGGGCATCGGAGCGACGGCGATGGAGTCCGGTGTCCCCGTCGCCTTCGGCGTGATTACGTGCGATACGCTCGAGCAGGCTATCGAGCGGAGCGGATCGAAAGCCGGCAATAAAGGCGTCGAAGCAGCCACGGCCGCCATCGAGATGGTCAACCTCTTCGACGAAATGGACGCGCTTCAATGACCGTTGTGAACCCGAAAGCTCGCGAGGCAGCGCTCTGGCTGCTCTACGGCGTCGACGTCTCGAATAACTGGGGCGATGTCGATCTGGACCAATGGTACGCCACGGTTCACGATGTCGACGAGGATGCCATCGACTACTGGCACGAGGTCGACGAGATGACCCGAGGGGTCATGGACCGCCGGCCGGAGCTCGACGAGCGGATTCAGGCGGTGAGTCCTCGCTGGCGCCTGGAGCGCATGGCGACGATCGACCGCAATATCCTGCGCCTGGGAGCGTGGGAGTTGTTCTATTCGGAAACTCCGCCTCTCGTGGTGATCAACGAATGCATCGAGCTCGGCAAAAAGTACGGCGAGGAGAAGACGTCGGCGTTCGTCAACGGCTTGCTGGATCAGCTTTGCTCGGACCACGATATCGAGATTTCCTGAAGTTCGCTCTGCTCTTGCTGGTATCGACGCTCGTATTGAGCGGCTGTCGGCGGGAGCCCCCGGAGAATCCCTACGCTCCCAACGGCGAGTACTTCGACAGGCTCGATGCCGCGGGGCAGCGCATCCTGGTCGTCGGCCCCGACGACCAGGCCCACCTCAAGCTGCGCAAGCGCCTCTCACACTACAAAGTCTACGATTCGGACATGCAGCCGATCGGTCGAATCAGCTGGGAGCCTTCGTCGGAGGTACGGTCGCGGCCGCGGCGCGAAGGGCTACGCCTCGAGCGGATCGGCGGTGATGGCTCACGCTCGATCGAGAAGAGCTCGGAAGACGTCTACGAGTTGGCAGGAGCTGCTCGCCTCGAGCGTACGAATCGCGGGTGGGCGATCTTTGCGGCCGGCGGTGATGTGCTGGGGTCCCTGGAGCGCAACGATGATCGCTGGGAGCTCGCGCGGACGTACGACGGCGACGAGCGTCTGCGTGTCGTCGAGCGCGACGGCAACACGGTGCTACTGCGAGGCGAGGAGGTCTTGCGCCGAGTCACACGCGGTGAACTCGGGGAGCTCGAGTTGCTCATGCAGGGGCTTACGGCGCTCGGTCCGCTCGAGCGTACGCTGATCGGCGCGTGGTTCGAGAGCAGCCTCGCGAGCGAGATGCTGAATTGAAGCCGCCCGTTCTCGTGCTTACATTAAAAGCTTGAAAGGGAAGCTCGACCGCTTTGGATGGCCGGTCGGGTGTTTAATCGACCCAATTTCCCATTGAAGAAACCGTGGTGGCTCGCGCGAGGCTCCGGGGCTGAGTCCTCGGAAAGTCGGATGCGCGCGCTCCGAGGTAGAGTCGAAAATAAGCAGCGAGGCTGAACTGTGTCCGTAGATTTCGAAGATTATTACGAGGTGCTCGGCGTCGACCGAGACGCGTCGCAGGAAGAGATTCAGAAGGCATATCGGAAGAAGGCCCGTAAGTATCACCCGGATGTGAGCAAGGAGCCAGACGCCGAGGAGATGTTCAAGAAGGTCAATGAGGCGCACGAAGTCCTCAAGGATCCGGAGACCCGAAAAAAATACGACCAGCTCGGCCAGAACTGGAAGTCCGGTCAGGGCTTCGAGCCGCCACCCGGTTGGGGCGATGGCTGGGAGAACGTCCGCGTCAATGTCGGCGGGGGAGGATTCGAAGACATCTTCGGCGGCAGCGGCGGAGGCGGAGGCGGCTTCTCGGACTTCTTCAACACATTCTTCGGCGGCGGTGGCGCCGGCGGTGCGGGGGGACGTGGCGGCCGACGTACGCGTGGCCAGCGCCAGCAGGCCGGAGCCGGGCCCGGCGTCGGTGGCTTCGGCGGAGGGCGCGGCAGGCAGGGCTTTGGCCGTAAGGGTCGGTCGCGCGAAGCCGAGGTGACCGTCTCTCTCGAAGATGTGATGCACGGTGCGGAGAAGCATATCGCGATGCCAGTGCGCGAGCAGACACCGGACGGCCGCGTCGTCGAGCGTCAGAAGACCTATAAGGTCAAGATCCCCGCCGGTACCACCGATGGAACGGTGATTCGGCTCGCCGGGCAGGGCGAGCCCGGAGTCGGAGGCGGCGAGGCGGGAGATTTGCTGCTCAAGGTGCGCCTCGCTCCGCATCCCGATTACGAGGTCGACGGGCACAACCTGACGACCGAGCTCAACCTGGCTCCCTGGGAGGCTGCACTCGGCACCAAGGCAACCGTGGAGACGCCAGATGGTGACGTGACCGTGACGGTGCCCGAGGGGTCACAGAGCGGGAATAAGCTCAGGCTGCGCGGCCGAGGGCTGCCCAAGAAGGGCGCCGAGGGGCGCGGCAACCTCTATGTGGAGTTGCTGATACGCGTCCCGGACGAGCTTTCCGAGCGCGAGCGGGAGCTCTTCGAGGAGCTGCGCGACGTATCGTCGTTCGACGCCCGAGACTAGAAGACGGGTCCGGGATCGTGTGTCGCGCCAGAAAATTCTAGCCCAGGCGTGGCAATTCGGCGCGCAAATCCGTATGATTGAAGGGTGATATCTACAACACTCCAGACTGATACGGTGGCGACGCTCGAATTTCTCGGGCATGCGGCCGTGCGGCTGATCGCCGGTGACGGAACTCGACTGGTGATCGACCCGTTCGTGGCCGGTGGTTTTGGCGGAAAGATGGGTTATGCGCCTATCGAAGAGGAGTCGGACTACGTCTGGGCGACCCACGAACATGCCGATCATTCCGCGTATGAGGCGGTGCCCGGCGACCCGACCATCATCGAAGAGCAGGGGACGTTCGGGCCCTTCGAGCTGCAGACATGGACGCTCGCCCACGACGAATATGGGGGGCGGCGCCGAGGTGGGATGGTCGATGTGACAAGGGTCGACGTGGACGGCGTTTCAATCGTTCACCTGTCCGATGTTGGGCAGACGATCCCGGGGCGGATCCCATCCGCTTTTCGGGGTCCAGATGTGTTCCTGGCGACCTGTGGCGGGTACTACACCGTCGGTGCTGCGCAGGCCTGGGAGTGGAGCGCTCGCGTGGCTGCGCGAGTCACCATCCCCATTCACTACAAGACCGAGAGCTGTGGATTGCCCATTCGGGGGCGCGAGAACTTTCTCGCGCATGAGTCACCGGGAGACCGTGCGGGTGAGCGTGAGTCCGTCGGTCATCGAATTGAACTGGGGGCCGATTTGTTTAGCTTTCACAGGGAAGTCGTGCCGATGACAGAGAAGTGCTGAGCCGGGGGCGCGATCGGCGGGGCGCCTGTCGGTCGAACCCGCGTTAAAAATGAAGAATATCGACTTCTCTCGCATCCCATATGTAGAGAAGTTGAAGCGAACGGGAACAAAACCGTTCGCGCCTCGGGTTAAGAAGATAGAGGCATAACGGGACCCCGGGCCGACGGGACGGCCGGGACTGCGATAAGGGTGAACTCCCATGGATGTTCAGGAATTCGAACAGGAAATTCTCAAATTGGCGTTCGAGACTGATGCTCGGATCACGACTGCATCGGTCGCGTATTATCTTGGGATTCCGAGCCGCAAAGCGAACTCACTCCTGAACGAGCTACTCGAAGAAGGGGTTCTGGAGTTGGATAGCGACCGCGAGGGCAACCTGTACTACAAGGTTCCGAGCCGCGCGTCTCTGGGTGGAGATGTCATCAAGCGATCTTCCGGGGACGAAGATGTCGCCGGACAGGCGACTGAGGCTGCGGAAAGCTCGGGCGGTTCCGAGGCGCAGCCAGTCTCCTCCGAGACATTCTCCGGCATATCATTCGTCTCGCCGACCGATGACGATACCTCCGAGCCGATCTCCCCGCGGTCGTCGCGCAGCGGCTTCGACAGGGCCTCGGGTCAACGCAGCGAGCAAGGGACGACCGGCACGACGAGCCCTTCCGCGGATGGCTCGCCGGGTCAGAGGCCGAGGAACTTCCGGAAACAGGGCCACCGAGCAGAGGGTAGGGACCGTGGTTGGACCGGCGGGGCCCGAGCGCCCAGCCCGGTTGCCTCGGCCGAAGCTCCCTCTGCGGTGTCTGCGAAACCGCGCGTGGCGACCATGCCGCGTCAAGAGTCGGTTTTTGGCGGGCTGACCATGCGGCAGGGCGCCCCCGACGCGTCGCTCGACTCGTGCGGTGGCAGCAGCATGGTGGTCAAGGATACGGCGCGATGTGAGCCGAGCCCGCTGCCGAGTCGCAAGCCCGTGGTCGCGTCATGCGTCGACGAAGAAGAGCGCGCGCGTACGGACAGTCGCCGCCAGCGCAACCAGGAGAACGACTTCTTCCGGCGAGGCGATCGACAGAACGGTATGTTGACCGCGACGGCCGGCGGCCAGGTCGCGACCATGGATAACGCGCTCGACCAGCCCGAACATCAGCCCGGCATGGCGCTGCTTTTGAGCCTGATCTTGTGCGGGACCGGCCAGATCTACAACGGCGAAGTCAGTAAGGGCATCATGATGATGGTCCTGTGCTTTCTGTTGTGGTTCGTGCTGCTGGGATGGGTCGTACACATCTGGTCCATCGTAGACTCCGTGGTGGTCGCCGAACGATTGAATCGCTCGACGGGCTAGAAGCATGATTCGAGTCCATCGCAGAGCGCCGCGCGGAGAAGATCCGCGCGGCGTTTTTTATTGTCTGCAGAGCGGGCTAGAGGCGGTTCGGTCGGGGTCTTTCAGGACGGCGAATCATATCGAAGCGCGTGCTTGCGCCCGGGGTGTGAATTTGTTACGAACGGCCGGCAAAAATACGCACGCTGCCGGACTGCAGCCCCATGTGCTTCGAGCTCGACTCGAGGTGGGGAGGGCAGGTTGAGGGCGGCGGAGGACTAACAAACCAATTTTCTTTGGAGAGAGAATGGCACAAGTAACCATGCGAGACCTGCTGGAGGCCGGAGTACACTTCGGTCACCAGACCAATCGATGGGATCCGAAGATGTCTCCGTACATCTATGGCTCCCGTAACGGCGTTCACATCATCGACCTGAGCCAGACGGTGCGTCTGTTTGCGCAAGCGCGCGAATTCGTCGCCCGAATGGCTGCAGCCGGAGAGAGTATTCTCTTCGTCGGCACCAAGAAGCAGGCTCAGGATACGATCAAAGAGCAGGCGAACCGCGCGAATCAGTTTTACGTGGTCAATCGCTGGCTCGGTGGAACCCTCACCAACTGGAGGACCATCCGGAAGTCCATCGAGAAGCTCAAAGAGCTCAATAAGATGGCGACGGATGGATCCTATGCGAAGTACACCAAGAAAGAAGTCCTGATGTTCGAGCGAGAGCGTGAGCGCCTCGAGCGAAATGTCGGTGGTATCCAGGATATGGAAGGACTTCCGGGCGCGATGTTCATCGTGGACCCGCACAAAGAAGAAATCGCCATCAAAGAGGCGACGAAGCTCGATATCCCGGTCGTCGCAGTCTGTGACACCAACTGTGATCCGGATGGCGTCGATTACGTCATTCCTGGAAACGACGACGCGATCCGCGCGATTCGCCTGTTCGCGAATGCGATGGCCGATGCTTGCCTCGAGGGCAACAAGGTCGCCAGCTCCCGTCGTGAAGAGAGTGCACGTGAGGCCGCTCGCGCAGCTTCCGACTTCAACGTCTCCGAGCAGAAGCAAGGTGGCGGACCGGAAGTTCAGCAGATCGGTCGCGCGTCCGAAGAGAAAGACGAAGGCGCCGAGACGGCTGAGAAGGCAGAAAAAGCTGAGAAGGCCGAAAAGGCTGAAAAAGCTGAGAAGGCTGAAAGCGCCGAAGAGTAATCGTTAGCAACCAGCATGATTCGTCGACATTCGACGTGGGCCGGCCCGGGTTCAACCTCCTTGTGAGGGGTTCTCGGGCCGTTGCCCACGCGGTCAGGGTCGGGGTGCGTCTGAGACGTGACTCCGGATGATCGGCCACGGGTGAGGCGGTCTGCAATCGCCATTGATACAGAAGGGTGGGCCGACGGTCCGCCTGCTTTTACAGGAGTGTATGACATGGGAATCAGCGCCAAACAGGTGAAGGAGCTCCGTGACCGCACGGGCGCCGGCATGATGGACTGCAAGAAGGCACTTCAGGAAACTGACGGTGACATGGACGCGGCCATCGAGCATCTCGAGAAGAAGGGCATGGCCGCCGCGCAGAAGAAGGCAGGCCGTGTGGCCGCCGAAGGACTGGTCAACGCATGGGTCGACAGCGACCACACCGAAGCCGTCCTCGTCGAGGTCAACTGCGAGACCGACTTTGTGACTCGCAACGATCAGTTCCGCGAGTTCGTCGAGAAGGTCACCAAGGCCATCGGTGAGTCGGAGGTCTCCGAAGACGCCGACTTCCACACGGAAGTGACGCTCGTCGGCACCGATAAGACCATCGAGAAGTACACAACCGAGCAGATCGCAGCGATCGGCGAGAATATGTCAGTTCGCCGCTTCGCACGATTCACAGTCGATGACGGCTACGTGGGGACCTATATCCACGCGGGAGACCAGATCGGCGTGCTCGTCAAGTGCGAGGTCGAAGACGAAGTCGACAACGACGTAGAGGCCTTCGCTCGTGACGTCGCCATGCACGTCGCTGCGATGAACCCCCCTTATCTGAACCCCGGTCAGATTCCGGCCGACGAGCGCGAAGACCAGGAACGGATCTTCGCCGAGCAGATGAAGGAAGAGGGCAAGCCCGAAGACATTATCCCGCGCATTGTCCAGGGTAAGATCGGCAAGTGGGAGTCCGAGGTGAGCTTGCTCAAGCAGCCCTTCGTCAAAGATGCGGATATGACCGTCGAAGAGTTCCAGAAAGACGTCGGTGGCGTCAGCATCGTCGACTTCGTACGCTTCGAGGTCGGTGAGGGCATCGAGAAGGAAGAAGCTGACCTGGCCGCCGAGGTGGCCGAACAGCTAAAGAGCTGATGCTTCAGCCAAAGCGCCCCTGACGGGGCGCTATTTTTTTACCCGACGAAGCGCATTCGCGCCCGTTTACGCTCAGTTGCGACGGCCAGGAACGATGGCTCAAAAAAAGTTCGAACGAGTTCTCATCAAGCTCTCCGGAGAGGCGCTGCAGGGGCAGCAGGGATACGGGATTCAACCGGAAACCCTGGACCTGATCGCCGACGAGATCGCCGAGCTCTGCGATCTAGGTATCCAGATCGGTATCGTCATCGGTGGCGGCAATATTTTTCGCGGCGTCGCCGGGAGTACGGCGGGGATGGATAGAGCTTCGGCCGACTACATGGGGATGCTGGCGACGGTCATCAATTGCCTGGCCCTGCAGGACGCTGTCGAGAAACTGGGCGTGCCCACGCGAGTTCAGACAGCGCTCGAAATAAAAGAGGTCGCCGAACCGTACATTCGACGGCGCGCGATGCGTCATCTTGAAAAGGGCCGCGTCGTTATCTTTGGTGCCGGTACCGGGAATCCCTATTTTACCACCGATACGGCGGCAGCGCTGCGCGCGATGGAGATGCGCGCGGAGGTTATCCTGAAGGCGACGAAGGTCGACGGTGTCTACGACTCGGACCCCAACGAGAACGAAGATGCCGAGATGTTCGAGCGACTCACGTATCTCGACGTCCTCTCCAAGAATTTGCGGGTTATGGATTCGACCGCTATCAGTTTGTGCATGGATAATAGCCTTCCCATCATCGTATTTAACTTGCGTCACCGGGGGAATATGAAGAAGGTCATCCTCGGTGAGAAGATTGGAACGCTGATTGTCGACAAAGACAGTGACCTGAGTCGCGACTGACCAATACGGGCGACTTTTTCGCAAGCCAGACTCGAGGAGTCATTATGATCGACGATATTCTAAGTTCGCTGCGGGCGAAGTACGACTCGGCCATCAAGGACCTGAGGCGGTCGCTGGCGAAGCTGCGCACCGGCCGCGCCAACCTCTCGATGCTCGACGATATTCGTGTCGAATACTACGGGCAGATGTCGCCGCTCAATCAGGTGGCAACCATGAAGATCGCCGACCCGCGGCTCATCACGATTCAACCGTGGGAGCCAGATCTTATCCCCGAGATCGAGAAGGCGATCATCCACTCTGATCTCGGCCTCAATCCCTCAAACGACGGCTCTGTGATTCGCGTGCCTATCCCCGCGCTGTCCGGAGAGCGCCGTGAAGAGCTCATGAAAGTCGCGAAGAAAGAGGGCGAGGAGCACAAGATCACTATCCGAAATATGCGACGAGAGGCCAACGACGACGTCAAAGAGGCCGAAAAGGAGTCGATGATCACCGAAGATCAAATGCACCGGGCCTACAAGAAGATCGATGCTCTCACGGATGAGTACACCTCGAAAATCGACAAGATAATCGAGGAGAAGCAAGAGGAGATCCGCGAGGTCTGACGCGAATGACAGGCTCGCTCGTGTGGAAACGCCGCATCCCGTCAGGCAACGGGCTGCGGCGTTTTTGTGTGTGTGGAGAGCGACCTCACAGCACGTCGAAGACCGTCAGGAGCAAGACGCCGGCGCCGAGCATCAAGACCAGTGCGATGGTGAGGATAGTCCACTCGGTGGCGGTGAGGCCGCTCTGAGCGGGTTTGGATGGATCGGTGTTGGCGGCTCGTCCGGTGTTCGGCGTCGCCTCGGGGGCGGAGCGCGATGCCTCCAGCGCCTCCTCGTCGGGGGCCTCCCGGTGCTCTTCGGCCAAGGCGGCTTCGCCATGATCCGCGGACGGCGGACGGTCCTCGAGGTCCGCGAGGATCGATTCGAGAGGGTCGTAGAAGCCGAGCGAGTAGCTGCCGACCTCGATGAGATCGCCATCCGACAGCGCGGTCTTGGAGCGCAAGCGGGTACCGTTGAGCGTGACCGAATCGCGGTCGGTCACGTCCACCGGGCGCACGCCGAAGCCGTCCGCGACTCGCGAGATCTCAAGCAGCCGCGGTGCGTCGAGTTGCTCGAGCGTTATCAGGCAGTCATCGTCGCGGCCGACGAATGCGCGGGTGAGTGAGTCTTCGAGCTGCTCGCCCCACGAACCTTCCGGACCATCTATCTCGAGCCGGGCGAGGTCGTCATCGCTCGCCTCCAGGAGGAGATCGCTGGCGAGCTCGCGGGCCAGCGTCCCGGTCTCCTGGAGCGTTAGTACGTCGACCGTCTCTTCACGAGCGATGTCGAATTCGAGGCGGACGTCGATCAACTCGATGACGTCTCCGGAAGACAGTTGGTGGGGCGTGCCGGGGGCCAGTAACGTCCCATTGAGGAGCGTACCATTGGTGCTGTGTTCGTCGGTCACGGTCCACTTCTGCTCGTCGTGCTGCAGAGTCAGGTGGTGGCCGGATACGCTACGCGTCGGGATACGAATATCGCTGCGCGAGCTCCGACCGATACGCACATCCTCCGTGCTCAGCTCGATCGTGCGCTGGGACTCGGGGGTGACAATGGTCAGCGACGATTTCATTGGGTGTACGTGTCGAAATGGGGGTTAGATAACTCCGAGAAATCCCAGGAGCATGATGAAGACGGCGATGATGATCGCACCCCAGACGCCCATGGCGATGCGCTCTCCGAAGCCTTTTTCAGCACGGTTTTCCTCGGCCTTTCTCAGATCTGTCGGTGTTTCGAGTTGTGAGGAGCCGTACGCGATGGCTTTTTCGAGTTCGTTGTCCCAGAAAGTCCGGTCCTCGTCGGTGATGTACTGACCGCTGACGTCCACTTCGTAGTGTATCTCGACGGATGCATCGCGGGCGACCAGCCGAACCTCGCAGGGGAGCTCGGTCATATTCGAGCTCCACCAACTGGATCCAGATTCACCTCGGATCATCGACGTCGTGTCGTCCGATCGGTCGGCCATCCCGAAATCGTAGCCGTTGGCGGTGTAGAACTCCTGCAGGCGGTCGACCGTGGCCTGCGGGCTGCTCGTCTGAAGTGTCTCGTGCAGATTGAGCGTCGACATCGCTCGCTCCGAGTCAGTTGGTTTGTGGGCTCGTGCATTGTAGTGAGAAAGCGACCACTTCGTCACGCGTCGCACGATGATGGCATGGAGCTGTCCCCGAGGACGGCTGTTCGGTAGACTTGGCGTCGTCCGTTCCTCCACCACGGCACTATGTCAGAACAAACAACCCCCAGAAAAGTCAAATTGCTGCTCGCCGTCCTGCTGGTCATCTGGGCGGGCGTTTCCGTGAACGCGGTGCTGGACCTGGAACAAGAGGGAGCCGTGGTATGCGAGAGACTCGCGTATAGTGTCGAGAAATACCCGGGGGAGCAACGACCGTGTCTCGTGAGTACATTTAGGTCCGACGGCGAGCACATACGCACGATGCGCACACGCTTCGAGGACGGTGGGCTGGTCAGGGCGGAGTTCGATGGGGATGGCGACGGGGTCTACGACAGGGAGATTGACTGTTCCTTGTGGGGTCGGGTGACCATGCCGCTGTTTCACACGAGGCGTTGGCTCGGAGTCGCGGTCTCAAACGAGATGAACAGGGATGCTCCGTCACTCGAATTCGTCGAGCAGCGCACCGAATCCGACGGTGAAGATACGGTTGTGTTTTTCGAGACCTCGAAGAAGGACGACCCCTTATCGCATCGCCGTCGGGACCGCAGAGATGCCGACGATCAACTCATCGAGCGTCGTCTTTATCAGGGCTCTTTTGAGCCCCCGCTCCGGACTCTGGTGCTTACCTATGATGATATGGGGCGAGTCGAGACCGTCTCGCGTCGCACGGAGATGCCACCGTCCGAGACGCTTATTCGCCTCGAATACGAGTGTGGAGACAGGCAGCGCTGAAGGCGCCTCGAGCAGAAGCGAAGGCGGTTACAGGTTGGTCAGGCCGTAGATGATGGCGATACCGCCGAGCAGGTAAGTGCTCGGTGGGATGAAGTCGACCTCATCGAGTTCACCGTTGCTGGCGGTGTCCGCGATGACGTCGAAGTAAAGTCCTCCACCGACGAGGCCCATTCCGGCCGCGATCCACCAGCCACCGCCGCTGGATTTATCGTCCTCGACTTGCGCCGGTTGCTCGAGGCTGACCTCGCTCGTGGTCGGAGGGGGCCGCTCGGTCGCGGCAGTGTCTTCCGTCGGCTCGCTTGCTTCCGGGTCTTCCCCTTTTTGTGCCAGCTGCTCGTCTTCACCCTGCGCTGTTTCAACGTCGTCTGCAGGTTCTCTTTCTTCTTCTCCGGACTCGTCTTTCTCGGCGACCGGCTCTTTCTCCTCGGGCTCTGGCTCCGGTGGACGCTCGAACTCGAGCGTGACCGATGCCAATTCGACCGGGTCTACCGTGACGACTTCCTCGAGGGTCTGTTCGCCGAGCACGCCTTTGACGACGACCTCACCGGGCGAGACATCGAACGGGTCAGCGCCGCAGGTCTTTGGGCCGCGAGTGTTGATGAAGAGTTGGACATCTTCGGCCAGATCGTCGGGTTTACACGTCACTTTGACTTCGCCAGGGCATTTGCGCTCGAGCTCCGCGAGATACTGCTCCGCGCGGGAGCTGATCTCGAACGGAGGCGGGTTCTGGACCTTGGGTGTCGAGTCCTTTTTGACGTTGAGGTACGCCCGCTTTGCATCACGGCAGCGGCGCGCCTTCTGGAGCGCGCGTCCCAGGTTCAGGTAGGTGATGTTGAGCTTGCCCAGGTCGATGGAGGCCTGGAAGAGGCGGGCGGCCTTGTCGAAGTCGCCGTCGACGATGGCCCCGACGCCCTTTTCATTCATCTCGAGTTGCGCCTCGCTGGGTTCTGCGAAGCCCTCCTCGTTGATCTCGGTGCTGCCAGAAGAACCGTCCTGTGCGAGCACAGTGGAGCCGCTGAAAAAGAGGGTAATGGCGAGAAGCCCCGCGATAAGCGGGGCCAGGGTGGGTTGTGTAGTTCTCACGACCATTCCATCAAGGGGCGATAAGCATGCGCCGGTCTTCTTTTTCTTCTTCTGCCGGAGCGGGATCCTTTTTCTCGACCTTTTTAGGCTCGGGCTCGGGGACCGGCTTGGGCTCGGGCTCGGGGACTGGCTTGGGCTCCGGCTTCGTCTCTTCTTTCTTCGGTTTCGGACGGTATGCCCGTCGCTCGCGCTTGTCTAGCGCGACGAATCGTCGTGGAGCATCATCAGGCTCCAGTGTCACGCTACGAGTGTAGTAGCCGTTGTGCTTGACTCGAAGGCGCTTCGGCTCCGACTCGCCGGAGTCGAATGTGACATCGTGAGGTGACTGGCCGACGCTGTCGCCGCCGATGTAAATTTTAGCGCCCGCGGGGTCCGTCTCGACCGAGACGGTGATGGGCGTGGAGTCTTCCTTGTCTTCGTCGGCTTTCTCGGCTCTGTCCTCGGTCTCGGCGAGCGCTGCAGCTTCGTCGGGGTTCTGAGCGGACGCGTCGGGCTCCTCTCCTGCGTCTTCGCCTGGTTGCTGCTGATCCTGCGCGGCCAGGGCCCCGGATTCGACACTTTCATCGAGCTTTTCGTCGGCCGCGGCAATGGCATCCTCGCCGGTGATGTCGGCCGAGCCGTCGTCGCGGTTGATCATCCACGCGGCGACGCCGCCGAGGGTGAGTACGAGGAGCAGGAGTATCGCGACCACGATTTTGCTGCGATTGCCGATGCCGGCTTCGCTGATCGCAGTTTCAGTGGCGTAGCTGGGTACCAGGGTGGAGTCTTCGGAGTCGCCTTCATCGAGATAATCCGTCTCTCGGTGGGCGACGTCACCCATCACTTTTTCGTCGGACTCGGAGACGGACTGGCCGTAGGCGAGTTCGGTATTGCGATCGCTGCCGTCGGCCGAGAATTCGTCGGTGGTCGGACGCGTCATCGAGCCGGTTTGCGCGTCCATCAGGCGAGACGAGCTATCGAGGCGCTCGGAGACTTCAGACAGGCGGGTCATCGCCGCGTCGGAGTCGACCGAGGGAATGCTGGTTTCGTCGATGGCTGCGAGCGCGTCGGCGAACTCTTCGGCGTTTTCGAAGCGTTCACCGTAATCGAGTGCGAGAGCCTTGAGCAGAATCGGCCCGAGTTCGCTATCGAGCAGCGGCTGGGGGATGTCCAACTCACCCATCGAGTGGATTTTGACGCATCGCAGCGGGTGGTTCTCGTCGACGACGGGCTTCCCAATGATAGTCTCGACGAGGATCAAGCCCATTTGATAGACGTCGAAAGCAGGCGTGACGACCTGGGAGTCGATGTATTCGGGCGCGAGATACTGGGGCGTGCCCAGAATCTGGCCGGTCGCGGTCAGTCGTCCTTCAGAGGCGTTTCGGATGTGGGCGATACCGAAGTCGACGATACGCAGTGACTCGGTGCGCTGGCCGGGGTTCGCCAGGAAGAGGTTCGATGGCTTGAGGTCCTTGTGGACGATGCCGAGCTTGTGGGCTTCGCCCAGCGCCTCCAGGCACGGCACGAAGAGTGGGAGCGCGCGCGCCGGGTCCATGGGGCCGCGCTCGAAGATCTGCTCCTCGAGATCATGCCCCGAGAGCAACTCCATGACGATGTAGGGGATATCCTTGTTCTGGCCCACCACACCAAAGTCGTAGATATTGACGACATTGGGATGCTGGATCTTCGCGGCGAGCTTCGCCTCGCGCTTGAAGCGCGCCAGAATATTGTCGGAGGCGCTCGGATCGGTCTGGGTGCTGTGGAGGTTGAGGAATTTGATCGCGACGGGGCGCTCGATATTGTCGTCGAACGCCTCGAATACCTGCGCGAATCCGCCCGTGCCCAGGTGACGCGTGATCTCGTAGCGCGTCTGTACCTTCGTGCCCGGCTGCAGGGTCACGTCGTGGATGCGAATGACCTGTTCTGTGCTCATGATTCGGGTCCCATCTAGTGACCATCAGTATCCCACCCGAACGAGTCGCTCGGACGAATCGTGCGTACGGCGCAGGTTGCGCGCGCGATTCTGCGTTTGACTATAACGCTGCAGCGACATTTACAACATCATTTCGAACTTTACCGATTTCTCGATCAAATGGCCAGTAATCGCTCTAGCATGATGCGTCCGGAGGCCCGTTGCGTCACGCAGGCGACGAAGCAGGCCCGCGTCGAAATCGATTGGCAAAGTCGAGGCCGACGCTGTAAAAGCACGGCGACACTGATTCTAACGCTGGCGGCGCTGGAGGTATTCAGTCCGCAGTGTCTCTACGTTTCGAACGAGGTCGCTACACCCATGGATACACGCGCGAGACTCAAAAAAGTTCTAAATTCGGTGGTCGAGGACCGCGATCTGGAGTCGCGTTGGCTCAACACGCTGTCGCTGTTGGAGTTCATCGGAGCCAGGAAGATCGGCAAGACGATGTGCCAGACGCATCCGTCCGCGACGGTGCTGGATCACTGGGCGGACGAGACGCGGCACGCTTACGCATTCAAAGCGCTCTGCGAGCGACTGAATCAGGGTGAGTGCACGTCTTATCTGGCTCTGGATGCCGCCACGAATTACTTCCAGCAGCTCGACCAGCGGGCCACCGAGTGGCTCCGCGACAGTGTCGGCGTCGACGAGACGCCGCTCAACTATCTGTTGGTGACGACGCTGATCGAGCGCCGGGCCATGATGGTCTATCCGCTGTACCGGGCTGCCACAAATCATGCGTTCATCGCCGACGAACTCCAGACGATTGTCGTCGAAGAGCAGGACCACCGTGTCGAACTCGAGCGTCAATGTGTCGAGCTGCTCTCGGTCCACGACGCCGAGCTCGACGATGTGCTCGGGCTGGAGGCGGATCTCTTCGCCGGATTGCTCCACGCGTTCGGCGAGGCGGTCGGACTCGAGGACTGAGCAAGACTCAGGCAGATGCAGGGCGGCTACATCGGTGGTGCGCTCCCGACCATACACTGATAGCTCATGGCCGAGAGGCGCTTGCACTCCCGTGCGTTTTTCGCCTCATCGGTGTCGGGCGTCAGGCGGTTTCCGTCCCTGTCACAGAGAAACGTCTCTTTGTCCTGCCAGACCAGGTGGGTGGCGTCCATCGAGGCTCCCAGGTTGCGAGCTTTGATCTCGGCGACGGTCCATCGTGCATTCTCGGGCTCTTCTTTTGGATGGGTCGTCACGTCCAGCATCTGGAGTTCCCGGCACTCCAGGCGGCTCGCGGCGACCGCCGATGCGCTGGCTACTTCGACATCGTAGGCCGACTTCTTGAGCGTCACCGTCTTGGTGCAGCCGGCAGCGAGCACTACGGCTGTGATCACGAGGGCCGCCGCCGTTGTTCGGGCACACATAGATCCTCTCGGGGCAGGGATAGTTACCTATCCATTTTGCATGAAACATTCTGAAGAGAAAGACAGAGTGTGAATGCCGTCGAGGAGCCATTGGGCGCTTAGTCGTAGGCCTGGTGCATCAGTCGAATTGCGGTGGGGTCGGCGAGCGAGTCGACGGACCAATTCGCGCCGGCGGCGTCGAGGTCTCTGCGGGTGGTGCTGCCAGTGGCCACGGCGAGACACTCGGCACCGATCGCGTGGGCGGCCTCGACATCGCGCGGGGTGTCACCGATGACGAGCACCCGACAGTCCGAGAGCGAGCGGCCAAGTCTGGCTGCACCGCGTCGAGCACCCGCGCGAATCAACTCGGCGCGCTCGGCAGCATCACAGCCAAAGCCGCCGAATTCGAAGTACTCGTTCAGCTCTGCCCGCCCGAGCTTGAGCCTCGCGCCGCGCTCGATATTGCCCGTGCCCAACCCGATGGCAGTCTCGCCCCACGCACTGACTTCGTCGAGGACTTCGCGCACGCCTTCGTAGACGAGGTAGCCGTCGGCCGTGTCGATGTGGGCCTCCAGGCGCGCGATATACTCGTCGAGAAGCGCGTCGATCGTGTGGTCTTCAGCCGGCTCGCCCAGCGCCGCGAGCGCCTTTTTCATGATGAGGCGGTCGGTCATGCCCGCAAACGAGAAGTCGAGGCAGTCGGCCCTCGCGTAGAGGTCGTCGAACGTGTCTGACAACGCGCGTCGTCCCGCGCCACCGCCGGAGATGAGCGTGCCATCGATGTCGAATAGGAGAATACGTTGCTTCATGGCCATCGCAGATCACGGGTGGGTTGAGGCGCCTTGCGATTACGATGCAGGACAGCGCCTGGCTGATGCAAAACCACCGTATTCTGCGCCGCAATCGTGCTTGATTCCTCGGGTCTGTCGAGACTAGTCTCGCGGTGTCGCCGTTCGACCGAATTATATATTCGTGAGGTTGGTCTTGTCGTACTCATTTCGTTTCATATTCGCCGTGCTGGTCTGTTTTTCATCGGTCCTCGTGTACTCGAGCGACGCCTTCGCTCGCCATGATTGCGATGAAGGTCATTACCGTATCGACGATCCGAGCATTTCAGTCGATCCTCCGACCAGCTGCCTCAACCTGGAGGTCGTCGGGGAAATGAAGGATTGTGAACACGCACGACTTCGCATCGATAATCAGTGCGATACGCTGCTCAAGATACTCGATGATACCCAGGCATATTGTGAGCTCACCGGCGATGGGAGCACCAGCGAGTGCCAGGTCATCGGCAGCGGGATCGTGGGCTACGTCAACTTGCCCTGGCGCAAGGTCGTCAACACCGACGAGCGCGTGGAGCATCGCTATGACGTGCAGTCGCAGAACGGGCAGACGTTTATCTTTGTGTCCTGGGAGTCGACACGGCTGGATACCCCTGAGGGTGAAGAGCAGGGTGATGATGGCAGCAGCGATGACGATGCGGCGTGCTCGACGCTTCCGCTCGGGCCGCCGGCCTCGGCAGGCGTCACGATGTTGTTCGTGGTGTTGGGGCTGGTCGGGCTCCGGCGATGCGCTCGCTAGAGATTCAGAGAGTCCAGGCAAGATGAGGCGGACACTGAAAGAGGCGGCGCTGTCGCGTGCGGAAGGCCACCTGCGTGAGCTCTGCGCGGAAATCGAGCAGCGCTATGTGGGCGGCCAGGGCAATCTCCAGGCAACGGAGTACGCCGCCGATGTGCTCGCGAGTGCCGGGCTGTGCGTGGAGAAGCAGAGGTTCGCCGCATTCGATTGGCGTGACGAGTCGGCCACTCTGACCGCCGACGGAGAGCAGGTCGATGCACGCATGAGTCCTTATTCGCCGGACTGCGACGTGGCGGCGGATCTGGTCTTTGCCTCGACGGAGGACGAGCTTCGGGAAGTTCAGGCGGCCGGCCAGATACTGGTTTTGCGCGGAGCGCTCGCGTCCGAACAACTGATGCCGAAGGGGTTTGTCTTCTACAATCCGGAGCGCCACCAACGCCTGGTCGCCGCGCTGGAGGCGTCGGGCGCCCGTGCGCTTGTGTTCATCGTGGACGAGGCGGGCGAGCACGAGGGTGGAGACTATCCGTTTCCAATCATCGAGGACGGCGATTTCGGGGTGCCTTCGGTGTACACGACGCAAGCGGAGGGCGCGAAGCTGCTCGACGCCGAGCACGGTCGGCTAGTCGCGAGCGCGACGCGTTCAGAATCGCACGGGTTCAATATCATTGCCCGGACCGCGGGCTCATCGGACCAACGAGTCGTCGTGTCGGCGCATATCGACGCCAAGCGCGGGGTGCCGGGCGCACTGGACAACGCGACCGGCGTCGTGACCCAATTGCTGCTCGCCGAGCTGCTCTCCGACTACGCCGGCAGGTTTCAGGTGGAGCTCGCGGTGCTCAATGGCGAGGATTACTATTCCGTTCCCGGACAGATGACGTACCTAGAGCAGGGCGGTGTCGAGGGGGCTTGGTTGAATATCAATGTCGACGGGGTCGGGCTAGAAGACAGTAAGACCGCGGTCTCGATGCTCGAGCTGCCCGTTTCGATTCGCCGCGCTACCGAGCGCGTCATTGCCGATCACGTCGGCCTGGTTCGAGGCGAGCCCTGGTACCAGGGCGATCACAGCATTTTCCTCCAACACGGCGTCCCGGCGGTCGCCATCTCCTCGAAGTGGTTGCTCGATAACCTCGCGACGCAGAGCATTACTCATACGCCGGACGACCGAATCGAGATCGTCGACGTCGAGAGGTTGGTCGAGTTGGCTCACGCGTTGCGAGAGCTACTCGAGCAATTGTGAAGAAGCGCAAGGCGAACGTCAGGAGCGGGCTTAACCGAGCTCGTCCTCGATGAGTTGGCGCACGTAGTCGATGTAGTCGCCGACGAGCTCTCGCAGGACATTCGAGTTTTCGGCGTAGGCGCCGAGAAACCAGGGGTGGAGGTCTTCGACGACATCAATTGGGGGTTACTCGCCTTCCTCGGCAACTTCGACGATCTGGTCGAAAATATCCTTGAGCTCCGTTTTCGACGATGCGCCAGTGACGCGGCGAAGCACGTTGCCCTTGTGGAAGAAGATCAGCGTCGGAATCGCCTTGATTTGATGGTCGTTGGCGAGGTGTGTGTTCTCGTCGATGTCGACTTTACCGACGCGAACCTGGCCGTCGAACTCGTCCGCGAGCTCTTCGATGACCTTCGAGACGGTTTTGCAGGGGCCGCACCATTCCGCCCAGAAGTCCACGACCACGGGGATATCCGATTCGAGGACCTGTTCGTCGAAATTGTCAAAGTCGAGCTCGACCGTATTCTTTCCCATCTTCGATACCTCCAGCTGAAAAAAGAGCCTTCGCGAGTCCTCGGCTCATTTCGAACGGAGTATTCTGTAGTCTACAAGGCGGCTCGATGCAAATAGCGCGGGATGCGCGGGTGGCAGCCAGGTAAGCAGATGCGTGTCCGGGCCAACGTGTGTGCGGGTCCATCAGTGGGTTGGACCTGAGGCATGCGGTTTTGTAAGGTGCGTCCACGGGAAGGGGCTAAAAAGTTGGAGTTGCTCCGTTTTGCGACGACGCAGCGGAGAAAGTCGATGTCATTTCGAGGAGGCGACGGTGAGCAATTGGGTGCGCTATTGGATTTTGGGGCTGGTTATTCTCACGCTCGGCGTAGGTCTCGTCGGGTGTACCGAAGAAAACCCGGCAGTGGGTGCCAACAACAACACGAATAACGCTACGAATAACGGGAATAATGGTGGGTCCGATGCCGCCGGTGAAGATACCGGGGCAGAGGATGCCGAGGAGCCCGAAGATACGCAGAGTGGTGAGGACGCGGGTCCAGATGAAGACGCCGACGAGTCGGAGGACACCGTCGAGCCACCCGAGGATGTCGTCGAGACGGAAGACGTCGTCGAAACCGAGGATACGACGACAGAGCAGGACTCGACCGAAGATACGCAGAGTGGTGAGGACGCTGGAGAGGACACGTCGGAGGACACCGGCCCGACCAGCTGCAGCTACAACTCGGATTGCTCCGGTGATCAGATCTGCTGCGAGGACTTCCAGAATGATACGAAGCTCTGCTACGAGCGCTCCGAATGTAACTCGGGTGGTATCTGCGAGACCGACGCGGAGTGTGCGGCCGACGAAGGATGCTGCGAGATCGACTCGCGCCTGACCGACAAGCGCTGCTCCACCCAGTGCGGTGGCAATACCACGACAGGCTGCACGACCAACTCCGATTGCACCGGCTCCGGTGAGGTCTGTTGCCCCACATTCGACGATTCGTCGCCGGGTGAGTGCCGTTCCGATGGTCAGTGCTGGGGTAGCAGTGGGCTGTGTGCAGACAACACCGAATGTGAGCCGGGTGACCAGTGCTGCGAGGTAGACTTCAACGGCGAGACGTTCGACGTGTGTCGGAACCGCTGCTTCTAGCAGCGTGGATGGTTCGCTAAAGATGAAAAGCGCCCGGCGAGTTACGCCTCGGGCGCTTTTCTCGTTGTGCGGGGCGCGTTCAAAACCCGGAACCGGGTTGGCTGAGGTACTCGGCCTCCGCGCTCGTCGACTTTCGACCGAGCACCTCGTTTCGGTGCGGGAATCGAGCGAATTGCTCGATCACGTCGCGGTGCTTGATGGCGTAGTCCAGTGCTCCCTGGAGCGCGTCTTCGATGTCGTCGGGGGCCTGCTCGGCGAGCTCCTCGAATCGCGAGACACATCGATCCTGGAGGGCGAGGTCTTCGGCGTGCTCCATGGGCATGTAGAAGAACCAGCGCTCGATGAGCCCGAGTTGTTCGTCGAAGCTGTTGGCCTGTCCGTCGAGCGACGCGCTCAGCGCGATCTCGTCGAACGCGAAGGCACGCGGCGTTCCTCGGTAGACGTTCCGAGGAAATTGGTCGGTCAGGATGATGAACGCCAGGCTGCCCTCGGGGGTATCTCGCCAGTTGTCGTACAGGCCGCGGCCGGCAGCCTCGATATGCTTGCGGAAGTGCTGCCGAATCTCTTCGTCGAACGCCGAGTCCTGCTTGAACCACTTGGGCGCGTTCTCGAGGGGGCTGTCGGCGTCGGTGCCGAACCAGAAATCGAGAATGCGCTGCTGGAGTTCTTCGTGTTCGTTAGATGGCTTGGTCATGGAACGTTCCCAGAGGCAGAGGTCGCCTTTTTCGAGGGGCCTTGTCATTTTTGCGGGTCTGCGTACCAATAATATAGTGCACGCAGCGCGTGACAAAAGTGCCTGTTTCGACTCTCGTCACTTGTCCCCCGGAGGTGTGTTATTTCCAACCAGAGGACCTACGTCCAACTCGACTCGGATCGTCGACTCTACCCGCAGCTCAACGCCGCTGAGAAGGCAGTCATCCAACTCGCCTTGCCGCGAGGTTCGATAACACGTGAGGCCGTCTTGGAGAACCTGTCGGACGACTTTACCAAGACATCTCTGAAGAACGCGTTCTCGCAACTCTGTGAAGAAAATCGGTTATTTCGGGTCGGAAACGAATCCGAACATATCATCATCGAGCGAGATCTCTTCGCGTAGTTTCGTCTTCGAAAAAAAGAGGCCGCGCAACTGATTGCACGGCCTCTTTGTCCGGACATCGAAACTGACAAAAAACTAGAGCGGCTTCATATCCGTCTTTTCGGGGTGTATCGCGATCGGGGCGTCGTCGATGTCTCCTATCTGTAGGAACTCGCCGAGCTCGGGGTCGTAGTTGTAGACTTCGCCCGTCGCGATATGGAAGACCCAGGCGTGAAGTCGGAGGTCTCCGTCGCTGAGCCTCTTCGCGACGGAGGGGTGCGTTCTGAGATTGTCGAGCTGTGCGAGGACGTTTTGCTGAATCGCCGCGCTGACCTGATCATGCTCATCCATCTGAGAGCAATGGTGTTCGATCACCTGCCTGGTCCGCTCGGCATGGCGAAGCCAGCGCTTCGTGCGAGGAAGCGCTTCGAGTTTCTCGGGCTTCATCAGACCCGTCATCGCTCCGCAGTGGGAGTGGCCGCAGATGATGACGTCTTTGACCTGCAGTGCCTCGACCGCATACTCGACCGTCGACTCCGTGCTGTCATCACCGGCGCCATAGGGCGGGATGATGTTACCGGGGTTTCGCAGGACGAAGATGTCGCCTGGGTCTGCAGACGTCATCTTTGTCGGGCTCACGCGGGAATCGGAGCAGGTCACAAAGAACGTGTCGGGATCCTGACCCTTTTCGGCGAGGTGCTGGTAGAGCTCTGCCTGGTCCGAGAATTCGTCAGTTTTGAACTTCTTGACGCCACGTAGAAGCTTCTTCATATCGATCTCCATACTCGCGAGAGAGTGTCTGAATTCATCAACATGTGATGTTGCACGAAAAATATGTCGTATGTACTGCGGTTCAACGATCAATTCAACACCGAATTGGTCGTGTCCGGTGGTCTGCTCGCCGAGTAGTCCTTGCAAGAAAAATGCCCCGCGCCCAAAGTCGGTCGCGGGGCCGTGGTGCACGGTAGGGGAATCTTCGTTTAGCGCTTGTAGGTGCCTTCGAGCGTATCCCGGGCGATGACGTTGGTGAGGATGGACTCCTGCAACTCCTCGACGGTGGGAGTCTCCGAGAACGACGGGAACGTATCGAGGGCGAGCACGGTGAACTTGTAGGTGTGCTCCTCGCCTTTGGGCGGGCAAATGGCGCCGTAGCCGATCTTTTCGAAGTCGTTCTTGGCCTGACGTGCTCCGCTCTCCAGCTTCTCGTCCGCTCCGACTTTGGGATTGAGCGACGTCTCAGATGCCGGGATTCCGTACATGCCCCAGTGCATGAAGGTACCCTCGGGCGCATCCGGGTCGCTGACGACCAGCGCGAAGCTCGTGGCTCCCTCTGGCACATTCGTCCACTGGAGCGGAGGCGACATTTCTCGGCCGTCACACGTGTATTTATTGGGGATCGAGCCACCGGGTTCCCAGGCGCTACTGGTCACCAGAAAGCCTTCTTCCTGATCCTCGTCGTCGGAAACTTCCTGTTCGGCCTCTTGCTGGGTCTTCGTAGCTTCGACCTTCTCGTCGTCCGTCGTGGCTTCTTCGTCCTCCTTTTTGTCGCAGCCGATACCGAGTCCCGCGGAAAGGAAGACAGCCAAGATCATTGCTTTGAATTTCATGTGAGCGTTTCCTGTCGTTGTTCAAAATTATTCGAGCCTGCTCGTAGTGCCCCGAATGTTGATTCGTGTGTAAGAAGTCGGACCGAGCCTCGGCGAGATGATTTTTTCGGTATCGAAGCCGGCAAACGCAGGCGATGCCAAAGGCATCGTCGAGTATTGACGGCGAAGATAGCGGGAAAATCAGCCGACGATGGCGACGGGAGACTTTTTACACACGAATCAATGTTAGGACGAAGGCAGTTGATGAAAAGGGTCAGGAAAAGTCAGTCTCACGAATCAACTGGTCGCTGATCCTGGCGAATCGGTCCTCGGGAATGTCGAATTCTTCGACCATCACGCGAAGATAGGCGGTCTCGAGTTGGTCGAGCGAGTTGTCGGATGCCGCGAGGCGAGCGGCGATGTAATAGGTCTCATCACGTATCCAGTCTTCAGCGAGGCGGTCGCTGATGTCGCTCAGATAGGCGCGGACGCTCTGTCCGGATTCGGAGACCTGACGGGCCCGCTCCATGGACTCGTTGACGTAGGACTCGAGAGGCTCTGAGCCCTTCCATTTCAGGGGGCGGAGCGCATCAGCGAGCTCCTTTTCTTCGCCGCTGGCGACCTTTTCGTCTGCGAGCATGGTGTAGGTCAACGCATCGACGAAGGCTCGTTCCTGCGTCGTATCGAGGCTTTTGAAGGTCTCACCTTCGAGCAGATTCTTGATGACTCCAAATAGTCCCATGGATGGCTCCGTGTCCAAATTGACGATGTGGAGGGAGTGTACATTAGGACCGCCGACCGCGCATCCATCCATGAGGGCTCCAGGGATGCGCTCCGACTTTTCGGCGTTGAGAATTTTCCTGGTGCGCGCATATTTGCCGGTGCTCTTCCGGATCGTTTCAATCGGTTTCATATCGATGAAACGAAGTCGAACGGTAAACCGTGAGCACGGTCAGCGGCGCAACTTATTTCAACATGGAGCCAAACGATGGACTTTCAGAGAATTTACGACGAAGGACTCGCTCAGGCAGCTTATCTCGTTGGGTGCAGTGCGACCGGCGAAGCGTTACTGGTGGATCCGACCCGAGATATCGACCAATACCTCGATCTGGTCGACGAAAAGGGGTTCGAGCTGACGGCGGTTGCCGAGACGCATATCCACGCCGACTTTCTGTCGGGGGCCCGTGAGCTGGCGGCCTCGACCGGCGCGCGCCTCTACCTATCAGGCGAGCAGGGCGAGGGTTGGGAGTACGAGGGGCTCGGGGCGCTGGACGTCGAATTCCTTGCAGATGGCGATACGTTCGAGATCGGCAATATCGAGATCGAGGCTCTCCATACGCCGGGCCATACGCCCGAGCATTTGTCCTACCTGATCACCGACCACGCGAAGGCCGACGACCCGGTGATCGCTCTGACAGGCGACTTTCTCTTCGTCGGGGACCTCGGGCGGCCCGATCTGCTCGAAGCCGCAGCCGGGGAGGAGGGAACGGCCGACATCGGTGCTCGACAGCAGTATGCCTCCGTGCGCGATAAATTCCTGTCGCTTCCGGACGATGTCCAGGTCTGGCCCGGGCACGGCGCCGGTTCGGCGTGTGGCTCGGCGTTGGGGTCGGTGGCGAGCTCCACGGTCGGCTACGAGCGAAAAACGACATGGTGGCGCGAGTTCTTCGGCGAAGACGCCAGCAGCGAAGACGCATTTGTCGAGCGCTTGCTCAGCGGGCAACCGGAGTCTCCGACCTATTTTGGTCGCATGAAGACGACCAACCGAGACGGTGTACCGTACCTGGGCGAAGCGCCGCGACCCACCCGGCTGCTCCCCGACCACGTGCGCAAGCTGCTGGCCGAAGACGCGCGCGTGGTCGATCTGCGCGGCGTCGATGCGTTCGCACAGGACCACGTCGTCGGCTCGTTCAACCTCCCGGTACTGGAGTCGGTGTCGACCCACGCCGGTTGGGTGCTCGAAAATGGGACGGGCTCGCTCATCCTCGTCGGGACGCAAGAGCAGGCCGACGAGGCTGCGCGTCGCCTGGTGCGCGTCGGGTTCGATGACATCGCGGGCTTCGTCGAAGATCTGGACGCGCTGGCCCAGCCGTCGCAGCGCTCGAGTATCGAGCTAGTCTCCGCCGAGCAGGCTCATCGTCTCTGGGAGCAAGAAGATGCACAGGTTGTCGACGTACGCTCGGCGAGCGAGCACGCCGAAGGCCATATCCCGAACGCTCTGCATCGGCACTACGGAACCATCGGGGAGCAGCTCGACGAGATTCCGAGGGATAAAAGGCTGGTGGTGCACTGTGGGACCGGCGTGCGCGCCAATGTGGCGATATCCGTCCTCAGAGCGAACGGATACGAAGACATCGTCAACTTTCCGGGCGGCTTCGACGCGTGGAGCGATGCCGGGTATCCGACCGAGTAGGGCGCGCGCGAGGCGAGTCGGTATGCCGTCGTGTGGCGGCTCGGCTCGTCCCGGCCGCACCTGTGCGACTCACTCGGTCTCGATCGGCTCGACCGTGACCTCGATGCGCACGATATAGATGGCGAGCGCCTCGCTGACCTCGGCGTCCACACCGGCGAGGAGCCAGACGGTACCGTCTTCGGCGCTCTCGACCGTCGTGCGGTGTACGCCTTCCAGGCTCTGAATCACCCAGAAGCCGTCGCAGCTTCCATCGTGAGCGATATCGCCGAGCGCGGTCGCGGCCGGTCCGCCCAGTTCCCCGTCACCTTTGTCGTAGTTGAGCACCTGGTAGGGGTCGTCGTCGACCTCCCCGTCGATCACGGCCGGTTTGTATTTGGTCGCCCCGGCTTTCAGGTACATGCTGGTACCCGGCGTGTCGGGACATTCGCTCCCGTAAGTCGTCGCAAATTCCACCCGATAGGAGACCTGGTATTCGGTGTTGGCATAGATGCCGTCTTCTTCGGTGAGCTGCTTGCGGATGAACGCAAAGATGCTCGAAGACGGGTTGAGCGC
Source organism: Myxococcota bacterium (assembly GCA_051747295.1). Taxonomy (GTDB): domain Bacteria; phylum Myxococcota_A; class Bradymonadia; order Bradymonadales; family Bradymonadaceae; genus JBNJFZ01. Next base: position 2,913 of record JBNJFZ010000045.1, on the reverse strand, counting down.
GTCGAGGTAATAGCCGGTGCCGGCCTGGTTGAGCTCGGCGGGCAGCTCTCGCAGCTCACCGCGAAACGCCACGCCGTTTTCGTTGCCGGTTTGAAAGTCGGCGACGTCGCTCTCCCAGCCGCCTTCATCCATGGCGAAGCTGTGGTTGATCGAGATGGTCTGCGGCCCGGGGTCGGCATCTACGTCGCCACCGTCAGAGGCGTCAGCCGATGTATCCTGGCCACCGGCGTCCATGTCGTCGTTGTTCTCGTCGCCGCCACCGCACCCGGCAGCGAGCGTGAGGGAGACAGACAAGATCAAAATCAGGCTCGAGATATGTCGCATATCAGTGGTTCACTGCAGAAGGGAGGCGGCGCGGCCACCGAGAGGCGGCCGCGCCGCAGTTCGATTCAGGCGCGGGTGAGCGGCTTGTATTTGATGCGGGACGGTCGCATGGCGTCGTCGCCGAGGCGGCGTTTCCGATCCTTGGCATACTCCTGGTAGTTGCCCTCGAACCACTCGACCTGGGAGTTGCCCTCGAAGGCGATGATGTGGGTGGCGATGCGGTCCAAAAACCAGCGATCGTGGCTGATCACGAGCACGCAGCCCGGGAAGTCCTCGAGTGCGTATTCGAGGGCTCGAAGGGTTCCTACATCGAGGTCGTTGGACGGCTCGTCGAGCAGGAGCAAGTTGCCGCCGGCGAGGACGGTCTTGGCCAGGTGGACGCGGTTTCTCTCGCCGCCGGAGAGGGTGCCGATCTTTTGCTGTTGGCTGCGGCCGGAGAAGCCAAACGCAGCCACGTAGGCGCGGCTGTTGACCTCGCGGCGTCCGATCTCGAGGACCTCCTGGCCGTTGCTGATCTCTTCCCAGACGGTCTTGTCGCCGTCCAGATCGTCGCGCATCTGCTGGACGTTGGCGATCTCCACGGTCTCGCCGACTTCGATGTCGCCCCCGTCGGGTTCCTCGTCGCCGGTGATCATGCGAAACAGGGTGGTCTTACCGGCGCCGTTCGGGCCGATGACGCCGACGATGCCGCCGCGGGGCAAGTCAAAGGACAGGTCTTCGATGAGCAGCCGGTCGTCGTAGCCCTTCCGGAGGTCCTCGGCCTGGACGACCTTCTCGCCCAGGCGAGGCCCGGGTGGGATGTCGATGGTGTGCTTCTCCTGCGACGACTCGGATTTTTGACGGCGCTCGTCGTAATTGCTCAGGCGCTTGCGCGACCAGTCGTGCCGATCCTCCTGGCTCATCTTCGAGAAGCGAAGCTCGCGTTCGAGTGTCTTGTAGCGCGGGGAGTCGGTGCGGCCGTCTTGCTCGAGCTTTTCGAGCTTTTGCTCCAGCCAGGCGGTGTAGTTGCCCTCGAAGGGCAGGCCCTTGCCGCCTTCGAGCTCGAGGATCCACTCGGTGACGTTGTCGAGGAAATAACGGTCGTGGGTGACGACGATGACCGTGCCTTCATATTCGCGAAGCGTGCGCTCGAGCCAGGCGACCGTCTCGGCATCGAGGTGGTTGGTGGGCTCGTCGAGCAGCAGCAGGTCGGGCTTGGCCAGCAGGAGCTGACAGAGCGCGACGCGGCGCTTTTCACCACCAGAGAGGTTCTCGACGTCGGCGTCGCCGGGCGGGACGCGAAGCGCGTCCATGGCGATGTCGAGGGTGCGCTCGAGGTTCCATCCGTCGGCCGCCTCGATCTGGTCCTGCAGCTCGGCCTGGCGCTCGATGAGCGCGTCCATCTCGTCGGGGCCGACCTCGGCGAACTTCGCGGAGACCTCCTCGTATTCGTCGAGGAGCTCTCGAATCTCGGCCAGGCCCTGTTCGATGTTCCCGCGAACGTCGAGGTCCGAGTCGAGCTCGGGCTCCTGCTTCAAGAACCCGACGGTGGCGTCCGGGTCGATCCAGGTCTCACCGTTGAACTCCTTATCTTCGCCGGACATCAGGCGAAGCAGAGTCGACTTACCCGAACCGTTTGGTCCGACGACGCCGATTTTGGCGCCCGGGAAGAACGACAGCCAGATGCCGTCGAGGATTTTCTTGCCGTCCGGGGCATGCTTTTCGAGCCCCTTCATCTGATAAATGAACTCACGCGCCATACTGTAATCTCCTGAAAGTGAAGGCGGATGCGCGCACGCTAACGGTAGGACGCCGCCTTTGCAATCCGTTTCTGGGCTGAAATCAAGGGGCTGCGGAACGAAGAATCGTGCCGCTCTAACATCAATAACTCGCAGGGCAGCGTCAAATTTCCGCGGGCGAGGGGGCGACTCAGTCGTCGCGTCGAGCTTCCAGCTTTGCCCATTCGTCCCAGGTCGCCTCGAGCTGGTCCTCGAGCGCGTGGAGTCGTTTGTTGAGCGCGGCGACCTCGTCCGAACGTGAACTGTAGAGTTCAGGGTCGCTGAGCTCGGCCTGCAGCTCTCCTTTTTCGGCCTCGAGCGTCTCCAACTCGCCCTCGAGCGCCTCGAGTCGCATCTTTTCTTTGTAGCTGAGTCCGCTGCGAGCCGCGGTCGCGTTCTCGACGCGCGCCTCGGCTCGGTCGCGCGCGGCATCGGAGCGCTCGGTATTTGGCTGCGGGGCGCCTTCCTGGCGCTGGCGCGTGCGCTCGATGCGCTCGCTTCGGTAGAAATCGTAGTCGCCCTGGTAGCGCTCGAGCCGGTCGTCCTCGAACGCGATGATCGAGTTGCAGACGCGGTTCAAGAAGTAGCGGTCGTGGCTGACGGTGATGATGCAGCCTTCGAACGCGCGCAGGGCCTCCTCGAGCGCATGAAGGGAGGCCAGGTCGAGGTCGTTGGTCGGTTCGTCCAGGACCAGGACATTTGCGTTTTTGGCCATGAGCCTGGCGATGCGAAGGCGGCGGCGCTGACCGCCGGAGAGCGTCTTGACCTTCTTTTTGAGGTCGTGGCGGTCGAAGTTGTAGTTGCCGAGGTAGTCACGTTTGTGGTGGCGCAC
>JBNJFZ010000044.1:0-35169 GCA_051747295.1 Myxococcota bacterium | reverse complement strand
CCGTGAGATCACGGTCTCCATCCCTGCCGGTGTCGACACTGGCACCCGACTCCGACTTCGAGACGAAGGCGAGACCGGCCGAAACGGAGGGCCACGCGGAGACCTGTACGTCTTCCTGGAAGTCGAGCCGAGCGAGCACTTCGAACGACGCGGTGCCAACCTGCACTACGAGGCCTCACTGAACTTCGCCGAAGCCGCGCTGGGGTGTGAGGTGGAAGTACCAACGTTGGAGGGCACGACCACCGTCTCGTTTGAACCGGGCACACAATTTGGCGATGTGAAGCTCTTGCAAGAGCGAGGCGTCCAGCACCTCGACGCTGAGGGACGCGGTGACCTCCACGTCCACGCACACGTCACGATCCCCCAGGATCTCGATAGTGAGGAGCGCGACCTACTGTCGCGGCTCGAGCGCTTGATGAGCGAAGATCGGGCCGGCTCGAGCCCGACAGACGAGGCCGACGAGACCGACAAGGACGACGACTCCGACGTACTCCAACCCGACTCGGCCTCGACGATCAGCCCTTCGGGCGATTCGACGCTAGAGCCACCCGAAATGCGGGTCGTCGGTCGGGACGAGGGCGCCCAACATCACCCATCCGACCGCCTGGCGCCCACCGGCGAGTAAAGCGAAGACCACCGACAGCCAGCCTACGACATATAGCGCTCGAGCGTAGCCCTCAGATAGAGGCGTGCCCGGTGGAGCCGACTCTTCACCGCAGCGACGGTCAAGTCCAGCACGTCCGCTATTTCCTTGAGGCTCAACCCCTCGACCTCTTTCAATAAGAATACCGTCTCGTATTTGGGCTCGAGTTCATCGACCGCCTCGATGATCCGCTCCCGGAGCTCGGCATTCTCTGCGGCCTCGTCGGCACGCACTCGCCACTCGGGCGTGGACATCACGTAGTAGTCGTCTTCGCGAAACTCGGTGTCATCGTCATCGATCGAGACCTCACTGCGCCGCTTTTGCTTCCGCAGCTTCATCAGGGCCGCATTGACGATGACGCGGTAGATCCAGCTACCGAATTGTGAGTTCCCCTCGAAGGTATGGAGCTTGCGGTACATATTCAGGAACGCTTCCTGAACGACGTCGTTGGCGTCAGACTCATTCTTGACCATGCTCCAGGCCAGGCGATACGCCTTGTCCTGATAGCGGCGAACGAGCTCTTCGTATGCCGGGTACGTGCCATCCTGAGCGAGTTCGACGAGTTGCTCGTCGTCCATCGAGCTCAGATCCTGCTGTGGGATGTCCTGATCGGTGGTCATGCCGTGCGTCGTCTCCTGTCAAATCTCGGGTGCGTCGCGGCCAGCCAGCTTACTCGCCCTTCAAAGCTTCGTCGACCTGGGTTTGAGTCGCACCTGCCTCCCTGGCGAGTCCCGCGTACCGACCGGCGAATTCCTGGTAGCCTCGACGCTCGAATGCGCGAGCTGCCTCGAGAAAGACGTCCGCTCGTTCGTCCGGCCGAATCGTTGCGAGCAAATCATACGCATTCGCGGCCCTTTTCGCATCATCCGACTCGAATCCGACCTCGATTGCCGCCCTGTGCGCGTCGGGCTGGAAGGGATCGATCGAGATCCAACGCTCTACCGCATCGGCGGCTCTGCCCAAGTCGCCCTGTTCGACGAGCATCTCGGTGTATTGGCGAGCAACAAGCGGGTTGTTTTGGTCGAGCTCGTAGAGTCGTCGGGTCGCGAGCTGCTCGAGCGCCTCGTCGTCCTTGCTCTCGCCGAGCGTGCGCAAGCGTGACCACGCCTCGCTCCCGTCCGGCCAGAGTTGCGTCGCGGCGGACAGGTGGACCTCGGCCGCGACGCGGTCCTCCTGCGTCATCGCAATATGCCCGAGTAGCACCCGCAACTCGTACCCGTCTTTGTTCATATCGAGGATCTTCGTGGCGTGCTCGTAGGCGTCTTTCGCTCGCCCGAGCTTGAGGGCCAGAAAGGCCGCCACGTACTGAACTTCCGGCGAGTCGTCATCCAGCTCGAGCGCCTCTTCGATCGCGTTCTCCGCCGCTTCGCGCTGACCACGCAGTGCCGTCGAGGCCGCCAGCCTGGCATGCAGCACGGGGTCATCCGAGTCCTCGGCGATCTTCTCGCGCAACACTTCTGGGGATTCAACATCGGTAATGTCGAAGACAAATTGCTTGTTGAAACCGCGGTATCGACGTTGGAGCCACGTCGAAAAGCCCCTGTCGAACTCATCGACCGACATGCCCAGCACCGTCTCGATGACGACGCTGGTGTCGCGGTGCTCGGCGAACGCATCGAGCATCTCGTTGATCGCACCGAAGCCGTGGTCGCCCACGATATAGTGAATCACCAGACTCGAGAGGTGATAGGCCTGTAGGATTCCCTTGTACGAGCGCGCCTGTGTAAAGCGCTTGTCCAGCTCGACCACGCTCGGGATATCGCCTTCTCGCATTGCAGACACGATGTCCGTGTCGTGATGGCGGATCCAGGCCGGATCTTTGACGTTCGTCTCGTACTCGGCGAGCCCCTCTGTGAACCAGCGCGGCACGCGGTAGTTGGCCTTCTGGATGTGATAGACATGCGCCATCTCGTGCCACACCACCTGTCGCCAATTGAAGTTGCCATCGCTCGGGCTGCGCGCGATGACCACACGACCAAAGCACACCCCGTGCGGGCTGATATTTGGAAGTCCGACGCTGCGCACGCCGAACGTGGCCGGATTTGGATAGATCTCGACGTCGACCGGGTCGCGCGCCTCGAATTCGTATTTCTGCTCGAACACCGCGATCGACTCGTCGATCAGCGGCGGCATCAACTCGGCGAGCGTCTCCTGCTGGGACTTGTGGGTTCGAAGCCGAAAACCATCGTATGCGGTGAACTCGTAGTCCGGCATCGTCTTCTCGTACAACTCCACCATATTGAACGCGCGGACGTTGTACGGATCGGCCTTGAAGGCCTTCTCGAGGTAGCGAACCCCCTCGTCCTCGCGACCGATCCGCGTCAGCCCGATGCCGATGCCCAGCAGGGCATCGGGGTATTCGGGGCTGAGCTCCAGCGCCTCGCGGTAGAGCTCGACCGCTTCGGTGTAGCGGTGCACCAGCAGCGAGTAGCGCGCGGTCTCGCTAAACAACCGCGCGAAATCTGGCTTGAGCGACAGCGCCTCGGCGGTCTGCGCCTCGAACTCCGCATCGCGGTCTCCGAGAAAGTGGCATGCGGCCTTCACGACCATGCTCTCGAGGTGCCTGGGCCGCTCCTCGAGCACGTCATCAGCGAGCTCGACCGCCTCCCCGCAATCGGAGTCGTAGATCTGTAGCTCGGCGCGCGTCAGGAGCACGCGCGGGTCATCGGGCGCCGCCTTCGCCGCGCGGTCCAGATACGCTCGCGCCTTGTCGTAGTAATTGCTGCTCTCCATCTCGACGCGCGCCATGCCGAGCAACGCGCCGGGGTGGTTCTCGTTGACCTTCAGGGCGTCCTCGAAGCACTGCCGGGCGTCCCCGATATTGTACTTCGACATGAACAGCTCCCCCCACTCGACCAGCCCATCGACGTTTTCGTCGTCCCTTTTATAAGCCTGTTCGTAGGCGTAGTTCGCGTCGCTGTAGCTCTCGAGGAGCTCCATGGCACGCCCCAGCAACACGAGTTCACGCGATGTCTCCAGCAATCCGTTGTTGAAGAAGTTCTCTAGGCGCGACAGCACGGTGCGGGCCTGTCCCGTCTCACCGCGGTGCATCAGCAGTTGCCCGAGGCGGACCCGCACTTCGTGCGCCCTCGCGTGCTTTGACAGGTAGCTCCGCAGAGTCTCCTCGGCCGCATCCCAATCTCCACGTTGCCACTGAATATGCGCATATTTCGCGATCGCGCGGCCCTCAATGCCGTCTTCCGTGGCGCGGTCGAACGCCGCCTTCGAGAATCGCTCGGCGAGCGCCAGATCGTTGTCGAACTCGGCGAGCTTGGCCCGGATCAGCAGCGCCATCGAATCATCGCGACCCTCGGCGAGCTGCCGGGCCCGATCGTACTCACCGCGCTCGAACGCCTCGAGGATCGGGTCGGCCCCGGTGCCCTCATCCCGCTCGGTATCAGCCCTCGCCTCGAAGGACTGCGCCGCCGCCTCGGGCGTCGCCAACACCAAACACGCAACCACCAGAAACGCAGCAGCCACCAACTCGATGTGGTGGCGCGTGCGCAGATTCAGTCTGTCTTTGCGTTGCTGCATAAAACTCCAGGCTGCCCGGGGCTCATCGAACCCTTAGAGGCCGGAGACGATCTTGTAGCCGTTGCCCTTGTCGACCAACTCGAGGCGATTGACCTCGACACCGGCATCCCACTTCACATCGTCGCCAAATTTGTACTGGTACGAGTATTCGTATTCGTAGTCGACGAACGCGCGGTCCTTTCGAAGATCGACGCTCTTGACCATCACCTCGTAGGAAATGCTCTCGGTATGCTCGGCCATCATCTCGAAGACCTCCGAGAGCCGCTCGGCATCGTAGTCGTCCTTGGTCGTGTCGGTCGTCCCCGCGTTGTCGTAATAGTCCGGCGAAATCAACCGATTGAGGGCACCAAAGTCCTTCTGGACCACCGCCTGCCGATACCGGGCGAGCACATCGAGGGCCTGACGAGCTTCGGTCGTGTCCGGGATCTGAGCTTCCTCTGCAATCCGGAACCCGGGATCGTTTTGATAGATCTCGTCATCCTGGATGTACTGATCTCCACAACCGGCGATGCTCAGTGCAGCGACCGTCAAAAACGAGACCGCAAAAATTGCTCTCAACAGCGACATTCTATGGCTCTCCATTAACGTGATGCTCAATATCATAAGTGCCGTGGGCGGTGCGCCGTGCGCGATCTGTCGGTCCTTCATCGCGGCGTCGACAACCCGGGAAACGTCACGGGTGTGTCGTACTATTCCGCCGCTTCCAGTGAATCCTGCGCATCCATTCTGACGCGAGGGTGTTGTACCGGGCGCGACTACTACCCTCAAGTCTCTTGAAGTGAGCGACTGCCCGCGGAAGGTCGCCGAGGAAGTAACGCGACTGCCCGAGCATCAACGTTGTCTCGTCGTGCAAGACGCCGCTCGGCAACCAGTGGGCAGTCGTCTCGAGGTACCGCAGAGACCGTCGCCACTCACGCCCGGCCCAGAGGCGTCGACCGACGAGGTAATTCCCGAGTGGATCCATCGGATCGGCCATCACCCACTCGATCGGCAGGTAGAGCGAGAGCTCTCCCTTGTTCTCCCCGAGCAGGTACTCGGACGCGAGCTCGATCTCGTGGGCAGATCCGTGCTGGAGGACGTGTCGTTTGACGCTCAACAGCCGCTGTGTGCCCGACGGAACCCCGACTTCCAGGCACTCGTCATACGCGCGAGTCGCCGCGCCGTGTCGTTCGTCTCGCCAGTGCAGGTCTCCGAGCAGGTGTAGCGCCCTCGCCCGCTCGACCGGTGCCTCGGCACGTGTATGAATGTCGCGTGCGACCTCGAGGGCCTCGTCGAACGCATCTGCTTGTTCGAGCGCCCTGGCGTATTCAATCCTGTAGTCGAGTCGGTCTGGAGCGAAGGCGATAATATCGTGGTACAGCGTCCTCGCACGGCCGACCTCCCCGGCTGCCGCGGCGGCTTTGGCCTGCCGACGAAGCTCGGCGAGCCGTCGAGCGCAGACTTTCTCGAAGATACTGGGTCGATCGTAGAAGAAGCGCGCCAGCGCCATCTCTCGCTCGTCCGGTTCGCGCTCGGCCAGATACGCCCTCCACTCCGCGATCAACGCCTCGGGAGACTTGCCATACGCCCGCTCGAAGTCGCCGCGCGGATAGGCCTGCTTAAACTTTTCGATGCCGTACGTGTCGACCAGGAAGCGGACAAACGATCCCACGAGCGTGTACGCCTTACCGCTGGACTGCGCCCAGAAGCCCGACGCCGCGACGATTCCCCGAATCTCGGGCGCCGCATCCATCCGAATCAATGCCGCACTCGCCTGATGCGGCGTGAGCTCTCGCGCCGGCCAGTCGGCCGCCGTGGCGATGCCCTCGACGAGACCCATATTGACGCCGAGCGAATTCGTCATGCTCAACGACAGCGGCCCGGCCCCAAATGGCTCGGTGAACAGGTGCGCGAGCTCGTGCGCGAGCATGTTGTCGCCGTACGTCGGCCACGTCAGGTGGATCTCCTGGAGCCACAGCTTGGCCACCTGCGTCCGACGGCCCCCCATCAGCCGAGCCTTCGCATCGCTGCTCGGATAGATATAGGAGACGAGCTTGCCGTCCTCGGCTGGATCAGTCTCGAAGAACGCCTTCATCTCCGCGTAGCGGAACTCGTGGTCCTCGGCGAGTTGCTCGCGCCGGTCGAGGAAGTCTTGGTTGGCCGGAAAGTAGATAATGAAGTGCTCGGTCTCCATTCGCCCACCGAGCTCTTCCTGGATGAACTCGGCATCTCGGTGGATGCCCAGGTCCTGGCGGTAGTACCAGAACGTCGCGAAGATGGCCGTGAACAGAATGGTACCGACCAACGCCCAGCGCAGACGTTCGGGGTGTCGCCGCTGAGACCACATCTCCACACAACCGAGGAGTGCGACGCACAGAGCGACCGTCATGACCCGGTACCACACCAGGCTCGATGGCACACTCAGCGCCTCGTCGTAGATCGACCCCGAGAAGTAGCCCAGGAACATCTGGTGCGCCACAATCGGCGGCTCGAACGCCAGGTTGACCGCTACCCAGGCCACGCTCCCGAGGATCGCCAGCGAGATCAGCAGCGCCTGCCACCGGCGTCGAAAGGGGATCAGAGTGATCGCGCCCCACGCGAGTGTTTGCCCGATAAAAATCGAGACCACGGGTATCGCCAACCAGAACGCGACCCCGATGCCGAAGGCGCAATTCTGCACCCGGAGGGCGTTGAGGCTCAACAGTGCAAACGGGATGACGAGCAGGAAGACCAGCCGACCATACAGGCGGAAGAAATCCGCGGTCGGCGAGACGACGCGGGTCGAGGAGCCCGGGCGCGGCACGAGCTGCGCGCGGACGCCGTGGAGCGTCAGGACCGGGGCCGCCAAACCGCCCAGCACGCCGAAGAGAGCCGCCGACTCGTATCCGATGACGTCGAAGAGCGGCACAAAGCAGCAAACCGCGCCCACGACCGCAAACGCGATCAACGCGAGCCGGAACGTCACTGTTGGCGCAAACCACTTGAGTTGCATGGCGACATCGTCGACAGGAGAGTGACCTCGACGCCCTTCGTCGGGTCAGAAACACTCGTCGGTCACTTGTTGTGTTCACCTGGACGGCGTTCTCGAGCTGGCGCTTCGACGCCCTCGAATTCGACCTGCATACCCGGCTCGATACCGAGCTCTTCGGCCGTACCCGCGTTGAGCTCCAGGACGTATTTTGCGGCGCCCTTCGAGCGGCGCTGGACGCGAGTCAGCGGCTCGGCCCCCTCGACGATCGAATCGACCTCACCGGAGGCATCGATAAAGACCATGTCGAGCGGGATGAACGTATTCTTCATCCAGAAACTTCGCTGTGCCTGTCGATCATACACGAAGAGCATCCCCCAGTCTGGCTGCATCTCTCGGCGAAACATCAAGCCGCGCTGCTGCTCGGCGTCCGTGCGGGCAAGCTCGAGGTAAAAATCGGCGACCTCTAGGCCATCTTCTGAGAGGATCGTCAAGCGCGGGGTATTCTCGTCGTGATCTCCGGTCACAGCCGGCGGCACGCTGCAGGCGTTCTGGATGCAACGCAGGTAGCCGTTGCAGTCACCGTCGACCGAGCAATCGGCGCCCTGCTCGCCCGGCTCGGGTCCCACATTCTCGTCGGCGACCGACGACTCTTGGTCTGGTTCTTCCACTGAATACGAGCGCTCACTCACGCGATCACAACTTGACGCGAGCACCACCAGGGCGCTCGACACGGCAACAAGGGCTCTGAGTCCGGGCGTCGAGGAGTGTCTCATAGCTTTCGCAGCGTGCTCTCGATCAGGCGTCGCAGTTCTTCGTCCTCCTCATCCTCGAGGCGGCTCTTCAGTCGGCTCTTTGCCTTCGAGCCACCGAACTCTCCCAGCGCCTCGATCGCCGCCCGCCGAATCTCCGGATCGGGATCGGTCAAGACGCTCGCCAGCGGCTCGAACGCCGTCGGGTGACCCGTCTCGGCCAGCGATCGAATCGAAGTCAGGCGCAGTCGCTTCTCGTCGGCGTTGAGCTGCAACGCGATGCTGGAGACTGCTTTTTCGTCCTCGAAGTCTCCGAGCTCCCGCATCGCCGTCAACTGGACTTCTTCAGCCTCGTCGTTGACCGCGCCACTGAGCATGCTGATGACGTTCCGGAGGCCCTGCTTGTCATCCTCAGACACAAGATTTGCCAGCGCCTTGTAGGCCGCCGCCCGAACCTCGGGGCTCTCGGACTTCGTCATCTTCCTGAAGTCATCCCACTTGGTCGCCTCATTTCTCGCTTCCATCGCACCGATGGCCGCGGCGACGACCTCGGGAGACTCGTCCTCGAGGTAGCCGGCCAGTGTCTCGTACATCTGACCGCTCTCGTAGTTGCCGAGCGCATGAGCGACGCCGGCGCGGACCTCGGCGTTGCCGTCGTCGGCGAGCTTCTCGAGCACGTCGAGTGCTTTGTCGTTTGCGTAGGCGCCGAGTGCCCGTGCGGATGCGGCGCGAATGCCATCATCGCGACTCGTGGTTCCATCGACGAGCTTGTCGAAGACGTCCTGTCCGGCCCCCTGCTCGACTGCTTTCTTTCCGAGCGCACGGAACGCCAGTCGCTTGACCACATTCTGTCGTGACTCGGCCAACTCCGTGATCGTCGAGAGCGGCTGAGCCAGGGTCAACTCGTAGGCGATCGAGCGCAGGTAATCGGCATCGTCGAGCTCCTCGATGGCCTCGCCAAACGCCTCGAGCGAGGCGGACTCGCCCAGACCGAGGAGCGTATCGGCCGCGATTCGGCGCTTTCGCTCGTCGGCGCTCGTCAAGAACGCCTCGACCTGCGCCCGCGACTCATCGGACCTCATGGCGCCCAGCGCCTCGATGGCGCGATGGGCGGGTCGGCCCTGCTCGTTCTCGGCCAGATATGTCAGCCCGACTAGCTTCGAATCCTTGTCTCGGTCAGCTGCGAGCTCCTCGGCGATCTTCGTCTTGAGCGTGGCGGCGATGGCGTCGTCTTCGAGCGCCTTCTCCTGAGCTGCGTCAGCATCGAGCTTCTCGAGGGAGACAGCGGCATTCTTTGCGACCTCTGCCTGCTCGCTTCTCAGAGCCGAGTAGAGCTTGTCGACCACGCGCTGATCGCCGTCGACACCTCCGAGTTGCTTCGCCGCCGCCGCGGCCTCCTCGGGGCTACCCCGTTCCAGGAGGAAGAACTGCTGGAGCACGCTGTACTTGCTGTCTTTGGCCTTCCCGAGGAACTCCGCGGCCGCGCGCGCCATCTTCTCCTTCTCGTCCTCGCGCATCATATCGACCACCGCCGCGAGCACCTTCTCTTCATCGCGCTCCTCGGCCAGCACCTCGAGCGCGGCGGCGCGCACACCGGAGTTTTTGTGCTCGAGCAGAGGAATGACCTGATCGACGAACGGAATCTCGAGCTTCGGTACGCGCTCGAGAGCCTGGATGACCGTGTAGGTCTCGTCGGCGTCGAGGTACGAGAAGAACGCCTCCTGCAGTTGTTCGTCTCCGCGCTTCCAGCGCTTCGCGATGTCGGGTGTGTCCGCCAGCGAACCGTCCGGCATCCGGACCTGGGCCGGAGCGATCCCCGAAGGAGGGACAAACTTCCAGAGCGGCACGGTCAGCGTGTAGGACGCGAACGGTACGTCCTGCCGGCTCATCACACCGTCGCGATGGCCGGGGAAACGCACGCCCTCGACGCCAAATTCGGTCATCGTGTAGACCGTCTCGGCCATGATAATGAGAGCGTACTGCGAGAAGTCCGGGTCGATCTTGACCGTGACTCGCGCACGATCCGGAACCCGCCCCGATATCTGAACGGAGCTGTTCCCGTAGGTCGCCGACTTATCTTTCTTGAGCAGCCCGAAGGCCTTCTCGAGCTTCGCCTTGTCGACATCGCCGTTGAGCGCTTTCTCCGAGCGCGGTACGAGGACCCACTCGACGGCATCCCCGACTTCAGCCTGCTCGTACGAATAGCGCACGGCGCCGCCGTCAGCTGCGGCGGTCGAGGGCACGAAGAATAGCGCGAACAGCGCCATCGTCGCGAGTAGAACTACGATACGTGGAGCGGCGCCCGAAGGCCTGAGAGGGTTTTGACTCATGAGATTCCTCTTGAAACTGGTCCGAGCCGCGGCTCGGCGGTACATCTTCATCGGACATATCCATACATTATTTCGACTGACAATCCGAATGGCCGATTGGAGCCTCACCTCGTGAGCGCGGCCACGTCTGCCGTCGGTAGTAAGACGCGAGAGGGGCGAAATCATTCCAAACCCCGACTGAGAAACGAAAAAACCCGCCGAAGCGGGTGATTCGAATCCGTAGGTTCCGGATTTTCATGAGGCCGACCTCTGGGAGGTAGACCTATGTGATGCGGCAGTCAACGAAGCGCGAGGTTGTCGACCTTGAGGCCGGACTTCGCCACGCGCGCGCCACATTTATAGTCGGTGCAGACCCAGAACATGCCGCTGGATCCTATGTCACGCATGACGCGGGACATCTCCATCTCGCTGCCACAGTCGGGGCAGACTTTGGTTTCAGCTTTCTGCTTCTTCTTACTGGCAATCTTAGCCATAATTCATCTCCCGAGGCCGATGGATGAGAGTGGAGGAGCCGGTCAGGCGTCGTCCTCGTCGCCTCCATCTGCTCGCTCAGTCATCGAAGGTCAGTTTAAAACCCGACGCGACCTCGAGTTGAAGTGCGTCGGGTGAGTAGCCCGTACGGGAGTCGAACCCGTGTTTCCGGCGTGAGAGGCCAGCGTCCTAACCACTAGACTAACGGGCCATCATTCGGGAACCAAAAATCGGACCTGGACCGTCGGGACCAGAGCCCGATGTCCTATCCATGAGACGATTCCCGAACAGGGCCTGCTCGGAGGCGAGGCGACCCACACTGTGGGGCGGTCAACCTCCGGGCGGACGGCTTTATAGAGAAGCCATGATGTGGTGTCAAGGTGGTGCAGCCGATATTTCCGCTCCATCCACAACTTTCCGCCGGCGCCGCTGAGCACCCGCAGAGACCGCGCTTTCGCCACGATCTTTGCGAGACCAGCCGAGCCTTCTCGCACGTCCGCGATCGTTCGTCAAGACCGTTTGATCGTTGACAGCCTAGCAGGTCGTTCTTAGACTCAATTTGAATCGTCGAACGTCGTATTTGGTTGTCTGAAACGGTCCATCAGGTCAGTCGCTATGTGCTCACCGCAACCGTGCGCCCGCCGCACCGCCGCCCTGGCGAGTTCCGATGTGACAGTATGGACCGCTAGACCGATACACGCTCCGCGATCTACGTCCACATCAACCCTAGAAGGTCGTACGAAGGAGGCATAACTATGGCCCAGTCGACTGCGATGCGAGAGGAAATCATGAATCGAGACGTTGACGAGCTTCGGACCGAACACGAGCAACTCGAGAAGCGACTCGAGGCCCTGCATCGACCCCGCTCGATGTCCCCTGAAGAACAATCCGAGATCGCCGAGCTCAAGAAGAAGAAACTCGCCATCAAAGACCGGCTGATGACCCTCGACAGTCCATAACGCAGTTCGCACTTCTGGATACGAGAGACGATAGTCGAACCGCCGCGCCCAGCGCGGCGGTTTTTTTGATCACTCCCCACGATTTGGGTCGGATCGCACCGCGCACGAACACGGGCTGGAAGATTTTTCGTATCCATCCCGTTACTCCTACGAGCCCGAGGCGGTAGGTGCGCTGGATTCTGGCGTTCTGAGAGATGGTCTCTATAATGAAGGCTCGAGGGTTTCCTGGGTGTTGATCGAACGTTGAGATGACGGAAGAGCCAGTTCAAAACGCTCCAGCGTCCGATCGTGGATTCTGGTTAAAGACAACCGGTGTGGTGGCCTTCTTGGCCACGGCCATCGTATTCGGGTCCGATCTCTCCGCCCAGAAGTTTGGCGACGAGACGACGAGTCCGGACGCGGCACCGCTGCAGGCCGCTGATGTCGCCGGCGCGCACCAACGCGTCACTGTCGAGGGGATGCTCGAAGCCGCGCGCAACGACGCAACCCGGGCACACGCCGACGCGTCCGCCGCCGCAACGGCCGCGTTCAACCGTTCGGCGATCGACCACGCCCTCGACGCCTTTCAAGCACGGAACCTGGACCGGGCCGAGACGATCCTCGCCTCGCACGTCGGCCACCTTCGAGCCGAACTCAAGGCTGCCAAATCCGGTGCTTCAGACGACGAGAAAGGGCCGCGCGAGCTCGGTGAGATACGCGCTGACCTCGACCAGGCGCGCCTTTTTCTCGGAAATGTCTACCTGTACCAAGACAAGCCCAAGATGGCCGCCTCGAGGCTGGCCCAGGTCTCTGACCACACTCCGATCCCGGACGCGGTCGACCAACTGCGCGGGCTGGCTCTACGGAAATCTGGTAAACACGCGGACGCCGCCGACGCCTTCGGCCGTGCCCACCGACGAGACACGACCATATTGAAGTGGCACGCGTTCGCCGAGCAGGCGCACGCGCTCGCGGCTGCCGAGAAATGGCGAGAGGCGCTGCCGCTACTCGATCAGATGGCGTCGGACTTTCCGGACTACCCGCGGCGCCACCGCGTCCTCTACCAGCGAGCACAGGCCCTCGAGGCGCTGGACCGTCTCGACGCAGCCGCCGAGGCGTACCAGACGGCCTGGTACGAATTTCCGCACAAACCCGAGGGCGAGCGAGCCCGCGAAGACCTCGCTCGGCTCGAGAAGGCCGGGCACCAGTCATCGACCCTGTCGCGCCACGATCTCTTCCGCCGCTACCGGCAGCTCCGCATCAATAAACACTGGCCGCTCGCCGAGAAGCTCTTCCTCGAGCTCAAAGAACAGGAAGCCACCGAGGACGGCCACTCGGCCTTCGAACATGAAATTCTGATGCAGCTCGTGCTCAACGACTACGTGCCGCAAAACTACGAAGAGGCCTATGAGTGGCTCGACAAACTCCGGACCGCCTATGAAAACGGTCATCGGGCGGGCATCGACCGCCGCCTGATGTACAAATACCTGAGCCGAACCTACTCGCAGCTCGACCGGCTCGACGACTCGTACAACGCGTTGCTCAAGCAACTCGAAGGCCGCGGCGGCTACACCCGCAAGAGCGAGACCGCCGAGTTTTTCGAGGATCACGCGCAGTACGACAAGGCCAAGGAGATCTACGACAGCTACTACTCGAAAGCCCGCAAGCGCGGCTGGCACTACACGTGGATCCTGTACAAGACCGGCCACTTCGATGATGCCTATGAGAATCTCACCAGACTCGCCGAACGCTCGAGCGGACAGCGGCGCGCCAAGTACATGTACTGGGCGGGGCGCACACTCGACCGCGCGGGCAACACCGAAGAGGCTGTCGAGCTCTTCTCCGATGTCGCGAATGCCTACGAGCTCGGTTACTACGGGTTGCAGGCGCGCAACCGGCTCCTCGACATCCGCCAGCGCTCGACCGTCGACAGTGCCCTGGTCTCCAAGACGAATACGCTCCTCGAGGGGTCGGACGAAGCGCTGCGGGTGATGGACGAAGCCGCGCGCAAGATTCAGGAGAACGGCTCTGCCGGCGATCACAGCGTGGACCCTCGCGCCGTGCCCCGTAGAACCGAGGACATGCTTCAGGACGAGCCACCGGCCAGCGACGTCTCCGCGCGCAGCTGCGATGCCGAGACCGCAGCCGACGAGAAGTACTGCAAGCTCGAGCAGGGCGTGCTCCCGGAGAACACACAGGCGGCGTTGGAGTCGATCCTCTCGCCTCTCGGGCCGTTCACGTCGCTGTACACCACCCGCATCCCCTCGGACGAGGCGATGCGGGCTGCAGCCCTCGATGACGAGGACAGGGACGACGTGCGCGAGCTCGGAGACATGAGCCTGGTCGACGCGCCCTCCCCCAAGCGAGACGTCGACGTGCAGAGCGATGAGGCACCACGCGTAGACTTCGGCACGCACGCACGCATTTACTGGGAAGGACGCGCCGGCTCCAATATCACGTTCGCGAAAGCTGCACGCGGCGAAACCATCGGGCCGGTCCCCGAGACACCCCGCGCCTACGATGACGACTCATACCGAGGCGGGCTCGACCGAGCGATCGAGAAAGCAGGCGACCTGTTCCCCGCCCTCGAGCGCGTTCGCTGGCTTCGCCGTGCGGGACTCATCAAGTGGTCCCGGTGGGAGATGCGCGGCGTATCACTGGAATACCGCGGCATCGACGTGCGTGGACGCGCCTACTCGAAGCCGCACGAGCTCCCGTACGAGCGGTGGAACTACCTCATCGACAACCGCCGGCGCGAGACGGGCCTCTGGGGGCTGCGAAGCTCCGAGAAGCGCTTCCCCGTCCCCGATTCGAGCTCCGAGAAGCGAGAGCTCCTGGCGCGACAACAGGCGATCTACGATCGCGAGGACGAGCTCGACCAGCTCATCCTCGACGCCATGAAGGAAGTCGGCGACTACCACCTCGTGCGGCGCTACACGCTCGGTACTGGCCCCTGGTATCGCAAGTCTCCGACCGGAGAGATGCGCTACAAGTGGATGCAGGCCTACCCGCGCGCCTTCCCGAAGCGAATCATCCGGGAGGCGACCGACAACGGCATGAACCCCTACTTGATGTGGGCGATTATGACCGTCGAGAGTTCGTTCAACCCGGACTCGATCAGCCCCGCAGACGCTATCGGATTGATGCAGGTCATCCCGCGAACAGGCATCAAGGTCGCCGAGATGCTCGGCGACGAAGACTTCGGCCCGTACGACCTCATCAACGAGGATGTCGCGATCCAGCACGGCGCGCACTACTACTCCAAGCTCGTCGAGAAATTCCGCGGACAGGAGCTGTTGGCGATTGCCGGTTACAACGGCGGTCCGCACCGCGTCGCGACCTGGATGGACAAGCGCGGGGACGGCATGCCGATGGATGAATTCGTGGAGGAAATCCCGTTCAACGAGGCTCGCGGCTACACCAAGAAAGTCATTCGCTTCCTGGCGCTCTATCTGCGCATCTACGAGGGCGTCGAAGAGTTGTATATCGGTCAGGATATGCGGACTGACTACCTGCCGGACCCGAATTTCTGATCCAATCAGATGCGAGCGTTGGCACCGCGCGACGCCTCGCCTGTTCGACTCAGCCGGGGATAAAGCAGCGCGATTCGCCGCTGACGTCTTCCTCGCACTGGTAACCAGGCTCTATCTCACACGCGCTCGAGCAACCGTCCCCGTCGAACGCATTGCCGTCGTCGCACTCCTCGCCGTCCGTCTTCACCCCATTGCCGCACTCGGCCCCCTCACAGACGCTGGTTCCCGTATTGAGGAAGCCGCCTAGCGTGAGCCGATAGTTCGACTGGGTGGTGTGCCGCTCGGCCTGGAATACGACGATCTCGTAGATGCCACCGGCGAAGATATCGAAGCGCTGGTCGTAGACCTCGCCGGTCTGCGGATCGGGCGTATCCGAAAGCGTGACCGATCCGCTCGTGGCACCGTGGATCCCACCGATGTCGACGGCGAGCCGTCCGTTGATAAAGACCCAGACATCGTCGTCGCCGGTGAACTCGAGCGTCTCACCGCCGCGAAATTCGAAGTAGCTGCGGAACTCGCTGGTAAAGTGGAAGTTCTTGGACTCCCCGGGCGTATTACCGAACCCCTCCCCGGTCAGCGGGAACCACTCGTTGCTCTCGAAGCGATACGTCCGACCCGAGGGATCGATGTCGGTGCGCTGCTCGAGCGGGAGCGTCTGGACCACGGTTCGATTCACGCTGGTGTCGTTGCGATACCACTGGCGGAAAGACTCCTGGCTCTCGACGCAGCCAATCCCGGTGTAGACGGGCTTGCCGTCGGCATCTAGCCGGTCTTCGACGATGCCCTCCAGCAAGCCGCAGGTCGTGCGCTCGAAGTCCGGGTGACCGCCCGGCTCGTCCTGCCCCTTGAAGTCGCGCAGAACGATCGGAACGTCGATGACGCTCGGTGTCTCGTTGTCGAAGTCGGTGCAAGTCGCGCCGGGCTCGACCGTGCACGCGCTCGAGCAGCCGTCGCCGGAGTTCAGGTTGCCGTCATCGCACTCCTCGAACGGGTAGAGGGTGATGCCGTCTCCACAGACCGGATCGCAGGTCCCACCGTTGCAGTCCCAGATGAGCTCTTCGCGGCACAGCGGATCGCAGCCGTCACCCGCTTTGAGATTGCCGTCGTCGCATTCCTCGAGCCCCTCGGTCACACCGTCGCCGCAGGTCGTCTCGGTGCACGCTTCGCCGGGCGTGGGGCAAGCGTAGCCAGCCTCGAGCTGACAGTCTGCATCACAACCGTCACCTGGATCGGCGTTGCCGTCGTCGCATTGTTCGGCTCCTTCCACCACGGAGTCACCGCAGGTGGTCTGCGTGCACGCCTGACCGGGCGTCGGACACTTGTAGCCGAGTTCGAGCTCGCAGGCCGCGCTGCAGCCGTCGTCCGCGGTCGTATTACCGTCATCGCACTCCTCGCTGCCCTCGACCGCGCCATCACCACACGTGGTGAGTTCGCACGCCTGACCCGGCGTCGGACATTTGTAGCCCGGCTCGAGCTCGCAGCGCGGGCTGCAGCCGTCGCCGCCCTGTGCATTTCCGTCGTCGCACTCCTCGGCTCCCGCCAGGATGCCATCGCCACACGCCAGCGCCACGCATGGCTCACCGGGTGTGAGGCAGTCGTAACCCGGTTCGACGCTGTCACAGCTCGCACTACACCCGTCGCCAGACGCCTGGTTTCCATCGTCACAGGCCTCACCGCTGTCGACGACCCCGTTGCCGCAATCAGTCGAGGAATCGGGATCGACGCTGTCGAGATCTTCCCCATCGGAGTCGCCCCCGTCGGTCGCAGCGTCCCCGTCGACGTCCGCGCCGACGTCGGCGCCGTTATTACCCTCTCCATTATTTCCGTCAGAGTCCGCGTCACAGCCCTTACACCCCACCCACATAAGCGAGGCGACCACGAACACGACGAAGAGACGACGACTATGTGTAAACATGCTGCTCCTCTGACCTGAAAGCGACGCTCATGTGCGACGCCTGTTTGTACCGAACGGCGCCTGGGCCCGCTTTAGATCTGATAAATCGGATTGAAGTCCTCGCCGGCGAGCTCGGGGACCGCGTCGGCGACAGATTGAATGGTGTAGCTCTCGAGGACGCGAATAGTCGCCTCGCGCACCTCGACCCAGACCGGCTGGAACGCTCGCTGGCGCTCGGTCGGCTCGCCGTCTGGCGCTCGGTCGTCGAAGCCCAACGGTGCGACAGGTCCATCGAGGTGTCGGATGATCTCGAGCAACGTGATCTCGCTGGCGGGTCGAGCCAGCATGTAGCCACCATTTGCGCCCCGTCGCGAGCGTACGAAGCCGCCGCGCTTGAGGTCGGCCATGATCCCCTCGAGGAACTTGCTGGGCAGGCTCTCTTCGTCGGCGATCGCCTGAATGCTCATCGGGTCGTCGGTGCGGGCGCTCGCCAGTGTGACGAGGGCTCGCAAGCCGTACATGGTGCGTGCGCTGATATCCATCCAAGCCTCGGGTTCGGCAGGTACGTGACACGCTCGACCATAGAACAAGACCGGGAATTCCTCCACCTGACTATCCCATCAAGCCTACCGAATCACTATGGTTTTGAGGGTCTAGCAGACCTGCGCCTGGTTGGGGTTGTACGTATTGGGGCAATTGTCGCAATCGGCCGGGATGCCGTCTTCATCATCGTCATGGCCGCCGCAATTCTCCTCGCACACGTCACCGCGGCCGTCTTCGTCTCGGTCTTCTTGCCCCGGGTTCTTGTCGGCCGGGCAGTTGTCGCAGCTGTCCCCGACGCCATCGCCATCACGGTCGGCCTGCTGGTCGTTGACCCGCTCGGGGCAATTGTCGCAGGCATCACCGACGCCGTCGCCGTCTGTATCCTCCTGAGGCTCGTTCGGCTCGCTGATGCAGTTGTCACACCGGTCGCCGACACCATCCCCATCACCGTCTTCCTGCTCAGGGTTCGGCTCGAACGGGCAGTTATCGCACGCGTCACCGATGCCATCGTTGTCCGAGTCACGCTGGTTGGGGTTCTCGTCGTCCGGGCATATATCGCAGGCGTCGTCGACGCCGTCGTTGTCACTGTCGATCTGATCGGGGTTGGACAAGTTGGGGCAACCGTCGCAGACATCACCGGCACCATCCTGATCGGCGTCTGCCTGGTCGGGGTTTTCGACCTTCGGGCAATTATCCTCGTCGTTGAGCAAGCCATCGCCGTCGATATCGTCGTCGCAGGCGTCTCCGAATTCGTCGCCGTCGACATTGAATTGCTGAGGATTCGGCTCGTTCGGGCAATTGTCGCAATTGTCACCCACGCCATCGCGGTCCGCGTCGGGCTGATCTGGATCGCTGATCATCGGACAGACGTCACACGCGTCGCCGAAGCCATCGCCGTCGCTGTCAGTCTGCTCCGGGTCGGCATCTTCGGGGCAGATGTCGCACGCATCACCGACTCCATCGCCATCGATATCTGACTGGTCCGGGTTGGATACGCCCAGGCAATTATCACAGGCGTCACCCGCGCCGTCGTCATCCCCATCGGTCTGGTCCGGATTCGCATCCAGCGGGCAGTTGTCGTTCTCGTTGATCAGCCCGTCATTGTCCTGATCGTTGTCACAGGCGTCGCCCTGCTCATCTCCATCGGCATTCGCCTGGTCGGCGTTGTAGACATCGGGGCAGTTGTCGCAGGCGTCGCCGACACCGTCTTCGTCGGTGTCTTCTTGATCCGAATTTGCAACGTTCGGGCAATTGTCGCAGGCCTCTCCGACACCATCACCATCGTTATCGGTCTGGTCGGGGTTGATGATCTTCGGGCAATTGTCCCTCGTGTCCGGCACACCGTCGTCGTCGAAATCGGTGCCCCCGCAGGCCACGAATAGCGCGGCTGCGGCCACCAAGACCAGGATATTTGCGCCTGTACGTCGAAAAACTGCGGTCATGGAGCAACCTGTGATGCGTAGTAAGAAATCGCGTGTCGCGTGAGCGTCCACATATCAGACGTCGAGCTTCTCGGGGGCCATCTCGTCGGCGTCCCGGCTGCCGAGCCACGTGAGTGTCGTCACGATGGCCAGGCCGACGACGAACGCCACCAGTGCGGAGACGACCGACGCGTTGAAGGTGTCGGGCATGACGTTGGCGACCGTGCCGTCGACCGGTGACCGAAATGGCCAAATACCCCGGAGGCAGCCGACCATGATCCCGACGAGCGCACCCAGCGTGTACGCCGGGAAGCGGTCGAGCAAATAACTCAACAAGCGCGCGAAGCTGAGCAATCCAATGCCGGCCCCCAGGCAGAACAATAATACGTACGCGGATTGACTGGCCGGGAAGCTTCCCGCGACGAGCGTCTTCACGAAGCCCTTCAGCGCATTCAAGATGAAGAAGTATGCCCCCAAGATCAACAAAATATAGGAACCACTTATCCCCGGAAGCAGCATCGCGCAGATCGCGATGGCCCCGGCAATGAACACATACCAGTGCGCCGGTCGCGGCACGGAGACAGAGACACCGGCGGGCACCCGAAGCTCGTTATACGGCTCGCTTCGGGCCTTGAGCGCCGCCTTCGTGCTGACATCCCCCTCGGACTCCTGCGCATGGATATCGACGAGCCCGGCGTAGGTGTCGGGCTGCTCGGCCTCGATCGCGTCTCTGAGCGGTTGGTTTGCATCGTCCCAGAAGATCTCGGCCGTCGTCTTGGCGCTCGGTGCGCGACGCGCCAGGTGTTCGAGCGTCTCGCCGGTCGACTCGACCTGCGCGATCTCGCGGGTGACCTCGAACTGGTTGCCGGGGTCGGTCACCATCCAACCGAACACCGCGCCTGCGATGCCCAGGGCGATGACCGCCGCGATCTTTTTGGTCGTGCCGACGTCGATCATCTGGAACGGAACCCACACGCTCGCCACGATCAGGCCGCAGAAAAACGCCCGCATCTGCACGGGATAGTTCTCCATGAGCTCCGGAATCACGGCACTGCCGACCCCGAGTGCGGTCACGATGCCTAGCCCGAGCGTGATCAAAAAGCCCAGGTTGAGTTCTCTGATCTGCTCGACCAACTCGGCCCTGGCCTCCGCGCGATCGTCGCCACGTATGTAGCGCCACAGCGGGGCGAGCCACTTGATATGGAGCCCCTTGAGGGTATCGACGAACTCTTTGTAAATGCCCAGAATCAGGGCCATGGTACCGCCGCTGACGCCCGGAACGACGTCGGCCAGGCCCATGCACACACCTTTCAAAAATAGTAGAACGCGCTTCATCCCAGGAGTTCTCCGGGCAGCAGTTAATTTATGGGCACAACATCGATGCACCGCTCCCGTATTCGAGGCGGCCATGTCGTAGGAAAGGAGGTTTATGCCAATAAACAACGTACTTCAACCGGGCGCCGACAGGCGCAAATCTTGTGATTTGCGCCCGCTGCAACTATGAAGGCGCCTGGATCAACCATAAACCGACCGGAGCGTGACGATGAGCGAAGATCAGAGGCCCCTGAAAGTCACCCCGC
Organism: Myxococcota bacterium; assembly: GCA_051747295.1. Taxonomy (GTDB): domain Bacteria; phylum Myxococcota_A; class Bradymonadia; order Bradymonadales; family Bradymonadaceae; genus JBNJFZ01. The sequence continues at coordinate 14,583 of JBNJFZ010000044.1, read as the reverse complement.
TACTCGAGGCCAACTTCGGGCTCGACGGTGGAGCCATGTTCGGCATCATTCCCCGACCACTCTGGGAGCGAACCAACCCGCCGGACGACAATAATCGAATCCAGATGGCCTGCCGTTGCCTGCTTGTCGAGTACGAGTCGCGCAACGTGCTCGTCGACGTCGGCATCGGCACCAAGTGGTCTGAAAAAGAGCGCGGGATCTATAAGATCCACAACCAGGACGACTGCCTGTCGGACGGACTCGACGGCTTCGACCTGGCGGCCGAAGACATCGACGACGTGATCCTGACCCACCTGCACTTCGACCATGCAGGCGGCGTCAGCGAGTTCGCCGAAGACGGCGAGGCGGTACGTGCGGTCTTTCCAAACGCTACGCACTGGGTCCAGCGTCGGAACTGGGCCTGGGCTCAAAACCCGAGCGCTCGCGATGCGGGCAGCTTCCGTAAGATCGACTTCAGCTTCTTCGGGGACGATGGTGCCCCGCCTCTCGAGCTCATCGACGGGATCGACGAGCCGCTGCCGGGCATCGAGGTCCTCCCCTACCACGGGCATACGTTCGGCATGCAGGTGGTCAAGATCACGACCGAACACCACACGTTCGCCTACCTCGCCGACCTGATCCCCACGACGTCTCATATGCGCGATCCGTACGTCATGGGCTACGATATCCAGCCCCTGCAGACCGTCGAGGAGAAACGCGAGGTGCTCTACCACGCCCAGCGCGACGACTGGATCCTGATCTTCGAGCACGATCCCGATACCGGCTTCGCCCGCGTCGAGCTCGACGAACGCGAACGCCCGACGGCCATCCCGGTCGATGAGGGCGCGCTCGACTGGGACTGATATCGCGGGCGCAACAGTGCTTCGGCGCACCGCTACGCGCTCTTGACCCCCGAGCTGCCAGTGATTCCATCGCCGTCAGTCCGGTTCGCTGAACCGGTACTCGCCATCGTCTATCTCTATCTCGAGCACGGCGGGAAAGCCCTGCTCGTCTTCATCGAAGCGAAACAGCGTCGCATGGTCGGCGCCGTCCTCGCGGGTCGAAACGACCAAAAAGTCGGCCCCCGGGTGGCTGGGTTCGAGCGGCTCATCGTCGGAATCGCGCGGCATCGTCGCTGCGTTGACGTCTTCCTCGCTGAAGTAATCGCCCACGTCTGCGTGGCTGTGCACGACCACCGCCACGCGCTCGCCCCGGTCTTCGGCTCGGATAAATTCGCGTGGATCGATGATGTAGAACTCCCGCGCGGTTCGCGGGAACTCCTCTGGATCCATCTCGTGGTATTTATCGGCCAGGTTGTCGGTGGCCAGGAAACGACGCTCGCCGTCCTTCTCGAGAACCAGCCCACAACCTTCGACGGGGTAGGCCTGCTCGAGCCAGTCGACGATCTCGTCCAGGATGTCGTCACTCCAGTTGTCGCGCTCCAAATCAAGCTCCGTGTTCTTCGTGCTGCGCCCATCTTGGACGCAGCGAACCGGGTGCGGCGAGGATCGCCGCACCACATTATTCGCCCAGATAACGGTCGGCGTGGTCGCAGATGACCGTGACCACGACGCCCTCGTCGAGCGTCTTGGCCAGCTCCAGCGCGGCCCAGACGTTGGCTCCCGCGGAGTTGCCCGCGGCAATGCCTTCTTCCTGCGCCAGGCGCTCGGCCATGTCCCAGCCGTCCTCGGTCTCGACGAAGATGACGTCCTCGAGCTCCGACTCCTTATAGATCTCCGGGACGATGGCCGACGGCATGTGCTTGAGTCCTTCGAGCCCGTGAAACGAGTCCGATGGCTGCGCGCCCACGGTCTTGATCTCGGGGTCGAACGCGCGTAGCCCCCGCCCCGTCCCCATGATGGTGCCCGAGGTGCCCGTCGACGCCAAAAAGTGCGTCACACGGCCCGCCGTCTGCTCCCAGATCTCGGGCGCAGTCGTGGTCTGGTGAGCTTTCGGGTTCGAGGGATTGCCGTATTGATTGGCGTAGAAATACTTCCCCTCGGTATCCTCATCGACGAGCTTCTTCGCCATGCGCATCGCCCCATCGCTGCCCTCCATCGGGTCCGAGTAGATGATCTCGGCCCCGTAGGTCTTGACGATATGCTTTCGCGCCTGGGAGACATTCTCGGGCATGACCAGGGCCACATCGACGCCCAGAGCCGCCCCAACCATCGCGTACGCGATGCCCGTATTGCCGCTGGTCGAGTCCAGCAGGACCCTTCCTTCGCCGAGTTCACCCGCCTCGAGTGCATCGAGGATGATCTGGCGAGCGGGTCGGTCCTTCACCGAGCCGCCTGGGTTCAAGAATTCGAGCTTCACCCATATCTCGACGTCGTTGTCGAGATCGGCCGTGATATTCTGCAGCTCGACCAGCGGTGTGCCGCCGATCATCTCCAGCAGTGAGTCGTGTGGCGCCGGTGGCGGCGCCTTTTCTCGCTGTCGATATGAAGAGAGACGTTCTGGCATACTCAGCCTCCCGCGATAGCCGGTACGATCGACACGGAGTCGCCGTCGCTGACTTCGGTGTCCAGGTTGTCCTGGAAGCGGATATCTTCGTCGTTCGCAAACACGTTGACGAAGCGTCGCACCGACCCGTCGTCCTTAAAGACGCGGTCGCGCAGGTTGGGGTGCTGCTCGGCGAGGTTCTGGAGGACCTCACCGACGTTCGAGCCGTCGACTTCGACGCTCTCATTGCCACCGGTGTACTTGCGAAGAGGGGTTGGGATACGTACTGAAACTGGCATCGCTTGAGCTCCTTTCGTGCTGTGAATTGCGAAAAAGTGTCTTCGTGCTTACCGCGAAGATTCGGGGTCGTAGGTGACTTCGAACAGCGCCTTGTCTTCCCAGCCTAGATAACGCTGGCCGGAATCGGGGTTGAGCGCCACGATGACTTCATCCTCGGGCATCGTCTGGCGCAGCTGGAGCGCCAGGACCACGCTGGCCGCCCCCTTGGGCCCTAGCATCAGGCCTTCCTTCTGGGCGACTTCATCTCTCATGCGCCACGCCTGCTCGAGGCCGACGCGCTCCAAGACATTGTATTCGTGGCCTTCGAGGTCGGGGAAGTCGACGTCCGTGAGCACCGCGCCGCCGACTTTGAGCGCCGGGTGTGTGTCGCGCAACTCGCGAGCGACCTCGCGAAGCGTACCGCCCGTGGTGACCGACGTGACGAAGGCGCCCAGCATGCGACCATCGAGCGCCGTGAGAATCTCATCAGCCATCTCCGTATACGCATCGCGCACCGCTTCCCGACGAAATCCGTCGATATAGAAGCGCTCGGCGCCCGCCCTGGCCCAGCTCGCCGCCCGTTCGATGGCGCCGTTTAGACCGTCTTCTTCATTCGTCCAGACGATATCGGCGCCGAAGCGCTCGATGAGAGCCAGCAGGCGCCTGCTGGAGTGCTCCGGCGCAAAGACCCGGAGGTCGATCCCGAGCAGGCTGGTCACGAACGCACCGGCCAGCGCCGAATCGTCGAGCCCCGCCAGCGCCACCGAATCACCGCCGAGCAGTTGCCCCGCCTCGACCGCCCGAGCGATAATCTCGGTCACGTACCGATCGCGGATGCTCCCACTCGGATTTGTATTCTCCATCTTGACGAAGATTTCAGCACCCGTGTCGCCCCCTACCTTGTTGAGCCTGACCAGCGGCGTGTTGCCGATGAGCGCATCGTTGCGCTCCACCGCCATCCAGCCGCTCTCAGTACGCCTGTCGCCCACACTTTTGGGAGTCTTCATCACGTGTGCTGCACCGGAGGTGCTATTCATGGTCTGCCTGTTACTGCTAACGCTCTTCACCCGAACTCCACACGGAGTAGATGCGCGAGCGAACTCCGTGATTCATTTTCGGGAAGCTTTGTGTAACACACCGTGAAATAGTGATCACGATATGCAGGATATTTTCTGGAGAGTGAGCTTAAACCCATAATCCCCACCAGACTACTATGCAATTAGTATAGAACACACGGGTTCCCGTCAACGACGCTTGTTCCACACGGGCGTTACTCGGGTCCGAGGAGGATGACCAACATGGATGAAATCGTCACACGAATTACTTCCGTCTTCTCCCCGACATCCATCGGTGAGAGCGCTGCCAGGTTTGTACCGAACCTGGTGACTGCGGTGCTGGTTCTAGTGGTCTACGTGCTGCTCTGGTTCGTGATCGACCGCGTGCTCAAGGTCGTCTTCGACCGCACGCGCCTCGACGCCACGGCGTCGAGCTTCGTGCGCACCCTGGTGCGCTACATCTTCCTGACGATCGCGGTCATCTCGGCGCTCGGGCAGATCGGAGTGAATACGACGTCGATCTTGACCAGCCTCGGCATCGTCGGCCTCACCATCGGATTCGCCGCCAAGGACACGCTGTCGAATATCATCTCGGGGCTATTCATCTTCTGGGACCGGCCGTTCGTCATCGGCGATCTCGTCGAGATCGACGGCCACTATGGACGCGTCGATCGCATCACAATGCGCTCGACTCGCGTCGTAACTCCAGACGGGAAGATGCTCGCCATCCCCAACTCGACGGTCGTCGCCACCGTCGTGACGTCATACACCAACTTCCCGCACCTGCGCGTGGACATCCCCGTGACGATTGGCGTCGGCGAGAATATCGGCCGCGTCCGCGATCTGTTGCTCGGGCTGGTCCAGAATAACGAAAACTGGATGGACGAGCCCGGGCCTCGAGTCGTCGCCACCGCGCTCAACGACTACAATGTCGAGCTCGAATTGCGGGTGTGGCTCGAAAATGAGAAGGAGCACGTCGCGAGCCGGTTTAGCCTGCGCGAAAAGATGTTCGAAACGCTCACCGAGGCCGGCGTCGACATGCCCTACGAAACCCTGAGCGTCTACACAGCCTCCACCGACGCAGCCTGACATGGAGTTTACAGGAGAACTCGCCGCACTCACCGCATCGGCCGTCTGGGCGACCGCGAGCCTGATGTTCGCCCGGCTGGGCGAAGATATCAGCGCGCTCGTGCTGAACGCGCTCAAGTGCGTGATCGCGCTCGTCCTGATGGTCGCGACTCTCTACGTGCTCGACGGCATCGTCTGGCCGGCGGCGTTGTCGACCGGGGAGACCGTCGCGCTCGCGGTCAGTGGCCTGGTCGGCCTGACCATCGGCGATACGGCCTACTTCAACGCATTGAACCGGCTCGGGCCGCGCCGCACGCTTCTGCTGTCCGCTCTCACGCCGCCGATGACCGCGCTGCTGGCGATCCCCGTGCTCTCCGAGCCGCTCAGCTGGCAACTGGGGCTCGGCATGGTGCTGACCATGGGCGGCGTCGTCTGGGTCATCCTCGAGCGCCACCCCGGCGTTCGCCCCGAGCGCGTCCGCGAGAAAGTCGACGACGAAGATCTCGAGGGCAAGCTCAGCCGCATCGAAAAAGTGGGCATCGCCTTCGGCATCACCGCCGCGCTGTGCCAGGCCACCGGCAACGTGCTCACCAAGCTCGGCGGCGCGGACATATCCGCCCTCGAGATCAGCGTCGTACGACTGGTCTTCGGGATTGTCGGCCTGGCGGTGGTACTCGGTGCGATGGGCCGGCTCGTCCAGACGGTCGCTCCGCTCAAGAACGCAAAGACCTTCGGGATCCTCTTCGCGGCGACGTTCCTCGGCACGTTTCTGGGCATCTGGTTGATGAACGCCGGCCTCCGATACACCCACACGGGCATCGCCTCGACCCTCTCGTCGACCAGTCCTATCTTCATCCTCCCGCTGGCCTATTTCATCGAAAAAGAAGACCTGACGACACGCTCGATCATGGGTGCGTGCATCGCGGTCGTGGGTGTGGCGGTGTTGTTCCTCTGAAGCGCGCCAGGGTTGATGATCACTATTTGAGGAGACCCTCGATCTCTTTGACTGTATCCCGGGCCCTCTTGCCCTCTCGCTTCATTTTCTCCAGGTCCTTTTTGAGCTTCTCGGCCCCCTTTTTATCCTTCTTCTGCTTCTTGTCGCGCCCCTTGCCCTCAGCATGAGGCGGAGGACCGCCGCGGTCTTTTGGCTCGATCTTCTTCGGCGGCTCGGACTTTGGCTTTTCATCCTGCTTCGCCCCGCCCTTTTCTGCTTTCTCAGCCGGTTTCTCGCTGGTTGGCTCGGCCCTCTCGTCGTCTTTCGCCTCCGCGGCCGGCTGCGCCGTGGCGGACTCCGCGGGACCATCGACGCCTGGCCCATCGTCCTGACCGAGCAGCGCCACCGCCGCGATGCCCGCCAGCAAGACCGCGCCGGCCAGGCCAGCGACCAGCACGTAGAGGACCAGCTTCGTGTCGTCCTTCTCTTCGCTCTGATCGCCGCCACCGGACTGTACAGGCATCGTCTCCGCCGATGCCCGCTCGGCGGGCATCGCAGCGGCTCCTGCGAGTCGCCGCTTGGGCGCGCCGCGCGGAACCGCTGGCACGGTCTCGGGGTCGACCTCGGCGAGCGCGTCGGCAAATTCGAGGCCGTCGGCGTAGCGCTCCTGCGGATCGAGCGCCATCGCCTTCATCAACACAGGCGCCAGCGGGCTCTCCATCAATACGATCGGCACGTCGATCTCGCCGGTCGAGTGCGCCTTCAACGTCAGCAAATGATGGTCGCGTGATACGCCGGGCTCCCCGGTCAGCGTCTCCAACAGCACGAGGCCCATCTGATAGACGTCCAGCTGCGGCGCGACATCCTGTCGCTCGATATACTCCGGCGCCAGATACTGTGGCGTCCCCAGAATCTCGCCGGTGCCCGTCAGCCGGTTTTCGACCGCCGAGCGCATGTGCGCGATGCCAAAATCGACGATTCGCAACGCCTCGTCGCGCTCGTCCGGGTTCGACAGGAAGAGGTTTGCGGGCTTGAGGTCCTTGTGGACGATGCCCTTTCGGTGGGCGCGGCCGAGGGCCTCGAGACACGTCACGAATAATGGCAGCGCCCGCTCCGGCGGCACGGGACCGCGCGTGCGCAGTTCTTCGTCGAGGTCCCAGCCCTCGAGCAACTCCATGACGATATACGGCACCGTCTCGGACTGCCCGAGCAGGCCGTAGTCGAAGATATTGACCACGCCCGGGTGCGAGATCTGCGCCGCGAGCTTCGCCTCGCGCTCGAAGCGCTCGATGATCGTCTCCCCCATCCGCTCGGTGTGGCGACTGTGCAGGTTCAGACATTTGATGGCGACGTCGCGCTCGATACGCGAGTCGTGCGCCTTGAAAACCTGCGCGAATCCACCCTGCCCGAGGTGCTCGGTGAGCGTATAACGCCCTCCGATGACCCGCCCAGGCTCCAGGGTGACATCGTTGATTTGTACCGTGAATGGCGAGCCCATAGTGGCCTGCGATTTTCTGTCAATCGACCGTGTTGCAGATATGGTACAGGGCTGGAGGTCTGATTAGAAGCCATGAAAGAAATCCACGACATGCTCGGTAACCTCGATGCGCTCGGCTGGTGGGTCGCGCTCGCCCTGCTGGCGGTGCTGGTGCTCTGGTGGCTGAAACTCCGCCTCGCAAAGTGGTGGGACGACCGTCGCCGCCGGAAGCGCCAGCAGCGCGCGAGCAAGGCCGAGGTCGCCGCAGCCGGGCTGCTCGAGAAGCACGGCTACGAGGTGGTCGACAGTCAGGTACGCCGCCAGTGGCAGCTCGACGTCGACGGCGAGCGGCTCGATGTCACGGTCATCGCCGACTACCTGGTGGAAAGAGACGGCGTGAGGCTCGTCGCCGAGGTCAAGTCGGGTGAGCGCGCTCCGAATCTGACCAACTCCGCGACCCGCCGCCAGCTGCTCGAGTACGCCCTCGCCTACGACTCGCCGACGATTGTGCTGGTCGACATGGCCGAATTGGTGGTCCGACGCGTGCGGGTCGGGATCGCTCCCTCACAATCACATATAGAAGAAATATAGCATCGTCGTGGAGACGAGGATGAAGATCAGCGACAGGATGCCGCCGACGGTCACGTAGTCCTTCACCGCATAACCGCCCGGCGTCATCAAAAGCGCGTTGACGTGGTGTGTCGGGATGATGAAGGAGTTGGCCGCACAGACGCCGACCTGCAGGACCAGGACCTGGGCGCTGAGGCCACCTACGCCGGCTATATTGAGCACCAGCGGCACCAGCAGCACGGTCGCGGCGACGTTCGACATCAACAGCGAGAACCCCGTCGTCAGCAGCCCGATGATCAACAGGATGAAGAACGCGGGGATAGACTCCACGGCCCCGACGAGCCCCTCGGCGATCAGCGCCGCAGCACCGGACTTCTCCATCGCGATGCCGATGGGAATGAGGCCCGCGATGAGAAAGATGACCTTCCACTCGATGGCCTCATAGGCCTCCTCGATGGTCATCACGCGCCCGAGCACCATGACAATCGCGCCGGTCAAAAAGCCCAGCGAGATCGGCATTTTCATCAAGAAGACCATCGCGATTGCAGCGACAAAGCTCCCCACGGCGAGCAGCGCTTTCTCCGGCTTCTTCTGCTCGTATTCGAGCGGCGTGACCGTGATGTAGCCCTGGCTCTCCTGGAAGTACTGCAGGTGCTCCCAACGACCGTGGAGGATCAGCGTATCACCGGCTTTGACCGTGCGGTCGGCCAGGTCCTCCTCGATGACTTCGCTGTCGCTAAAAAAGATCACCACCTGCACGTTGTGCCGCTCGCGAAGCTGCATCTCGCGGATGGTCTTGCCGACGAGGTTCGATCGCGCCGGGATGACGACCTCGAGGTATCCCTTCCCCTTGGGCTCTGGTGTCTTTTTTCGCTCCTTCGTCAACTCGAGATCGTAGGCGATCGCGAAGCGCTCCACGTCGCGCAGGCGCCCCTGGACGACGAGCTCCTGACCGGACTCGAAGACGTGCTCCTTGTCGATCTCGTAATCGACGTCGTCAACTTCGGCATCGATGGCCAGCAGGTTGACGTTGTAGCGCGCCCCCATCTCGGTCTGCTCGACCGACTGACCGATAATGAGGCTATCTTCCGGGATTTCGTAGGTGAAGATGCTGTCCGAGAGACCCCAGACGTTGACCAGCTTCTTCCCCTCGGGCATCTCGTCTCTCGGCTCGGGCTCCGCCTTCTGGAAGTGGTCGCCGATGAGGAAGAAATACACGATGCCAACGCTCAGCAACGCGATGCCTATAGGAGTGACCGTGAACAGGCTGAAGGTCTCCAGCCCTCGGGTCGACAACAAGTCGTTCAGGATGATCAGCGAGCTCGTCCCGATCATCGTAAGTGTACCGCCGAGCAGAGCGGCGAACCCCATGGGCATCAATAGCGCCGAGATCGGTATCTTCTCGCGCTCCGAGATGCCCATCATGACCGGCAAAAATAGCGCGGCCGCCCCGATATTTTGCATAAACCCGGACATGACGCCGACGGTCACCGACACCGTCGAGATGATGCGTCGCTTGCTGCGCCCGGCGACCTTGAGGATGAAGCTGGCGATCTTTTCGGTGACGCCGGATCTGTAGAGTCCATGACCCATCACCATCACACCCATGATGGCGACGATTGCGTTACTGGAGAATCCGGAGCGGGCTTCCTCCGGTGTAATAGACCCCGTCCACGTAAGCGCCAGCATCGCCATGATGGCGACGATGTCGATACGCACCAGCTCGGTCACGATGAAGACGACCGTGACGCCGATGATTGCGAGGACGACGATCAACTGTGGATCCATAGAGACTTCTCTCCACACAAATCTGAACTGTAAAAGTTATGATCGCGCATCAAAGACAATAATGCGCGACGAGATGGTTGGTTGGTTTGCGTCCATTGGTCAAGGGCGCAAGATGTTCGGCGGAGCAATTGTCTCGGGAAGTCAAACGCAGTGACTCGTGAAAATCAGCCGGTCTGACGACGCGGAGGGATTCTTCTCAGGAGTCAACACACAAACAAAGAGCCCGGCTACCAGGTGGCAGCCGGGCTCTTTGTCATTCTGCTGTCAGACGCGATCAGCCTTTCTTGCCGTCGTCGCCTTCTTCTTCTTCGTCATCGTCGTCTTCGTCGCCGTCATCCTGCGCGACCTTCGGCTTCTCGGAATCCTTTTCCGCGGTCTTGTCACCGCCGCAGGCAAAGACCGGCGCGGCAAAGGAAAGGCTTACGAGTGCAACAATAAGAGCAAGCAGCGTCTTCTTGAGCTTCATGGGATTCTCCTTGGATAACCCTAATAAGTCCTGACCAATGCCGGACTTGTCTCGCGGGCTCGACAAACGTCTCGCCCAATGCTGTTAGAGAATAAGGTAACGAAGCGTCCTGATTCAAGGCGCCCAATCGTGCTAAACCCATAAAAAATAGCACTTTTTTGCGTATGCATCATGCGAGATAGGCGAGCGCGCCCCGCTTTTCTGCAAATTCTCACTTGTTCGGCTGACGCCACTCCATCATCACGTGTGGGATATTGGCCTCTTCAAAGAGCGCCCCGACCCGGGTCCACCCGAGTCGCGTATACCAATCCTCCAGGTGCGCCTGGGCATGCAGCTCGGCCGGCGACTCCCCGATGTGCTCCTGGACCGCCTCCATCAGGACGCTGCCGAGGCCTTCGCCCTGCCGGGACGTGAGGACGGCGACGCGGCCGACGACCTGGGGGTCGTCGCGGTGAAAGATGCGCGCGGTGCCGAGCAGCGTGTCGCCCTCCCAGAGCATCGCGTGTTCGCACTCCGGGTCCCGCCCGTCGACCTCCGGTTCGGCGGTAATGCCCTGCCCCACCACGAAGACGATATTTCGCAGCATGAAGATGTCGTGGAGCTCGTCGCGCGTGAGCTGCTCGTAGGGCTTGATGTCGACTCGGTATTCGGACTCGGCGCTCATCGATGGCTCCGTTCACTGCGCGTCGGGCTGGTTGTCGGGGTGCGAGGCTTTGAATGCAGCCAACTCCATGCAGCGCTGCTCGAGCGCTAGCAACCCGGGCAGATCGTCGAGCTCAACGTCGAAGCGACGCGCGTTGTAGAGTTGTGGGATCAGGCAGATATCCGCGATCGTGGGCGTATCTCCCACGGAGAACTCGCCGGGCAACGCCATCATCATCGCCTCATAGGCGACGAGCCCGTCGCGGATATAAGGCGCGCACCACCGGCGTGGATCGACGTCGAAGTCGGCCTTCAATCGGAGCAAGAGATCGAGGTTCTGAAGCGGCTGAATACCCGCGTTAACGACCTCGGCGAGCTGCCTGGTCTTCGCCCGGAGGAACGGGTCCGACGGCAGGAGCGCCGGCTCGGGATGCGTCTCCTCGATAAACTCCATGATCGCGATGGACTGGGTAATATGGCGCAGATCCCCACCTTCGGCCTCGAACTCCAGCACGGGCACCTGTTCCATCGGATTCCGCTCTTTATGGTCCGCGTGATGCTGCTGCCCGCCATCTTCGACCAGGTGAACCGCCGCGTATTCGAACGGAATCGACTTGAACTCCAGCGCGGTACGCACGCGCCAGCTCGAAGAACTTCTCCAGTACCCGTAGAGCTTCATATTTCGTGCCCCTATCTCAAATGCCAGAACGACGCAGGGCGAGCGAGCACCACACTCGCTCGCCCTGGTCATCGATGAATCACGCCGGTGTTACTCTACCCCGACGACCTTCTGCTCGATGCTGCCGAAGATATTGTGTCCATCTTCGTCTTCCATATGGATGCGCACGGTGTCGCCCTCGGACATATAAGGGGTCTTGAACTCACCGGTCTCGATCTTTTCGATCATGCGCTTCTCGGACAGGCAAGACGAGCCGTTGGACTGGTCTTCGTTGGAGACCGTGCCGCTCCCGAGGATCGTGCCGGCGGTGAACGCGCGGGTCTTCGTGATGTGCTCGATCAGGTCGTAGAACGAGAAGTGCATCTCGGGGCCGGCGTGCGGCTCTCCGAACAACTCGTCGTTGTAGTGCGTCTGCAGCGGCAGGTGCAGGCGGCCGTCCTTCCAGTGGTCACCCAACTCGTCGGGCGTGACCGCAAACGGTGAAAACGTCGTCGCGGGCTTGGACTGGAAGAACCCGAAGCTCTTGGCGAGCTCCTCCGGGATGATATTGCGGAACGTGCTGTCGTTGAGGATGACGATGAGCTTGACGTACTTACCGGCATCTTCGGCCTTCACGCCGCGCGGAGTATCGCCCAGCACGACCGCGATCTCGGCCTCGAAGTCCAGGCCCCACTCCGGATTCGGCAGCGGGAGGTCCTCGGTCGGCCGCAGGAAGTGCCCCGAGCCGCCCTGATAGACCAGCGGGTCGGTCTCCATCGTCTCCGGTGGCTCCGCGTCGCGGGCTTTGCGGACCAGGACGATATGGTTGATGTATGCCGAGCCGTCTATCCATTCGTAGGCTCGCGGCAGCGGGGAGTGCAGCGCCGCGGTGTCGACCGGCTTGGCGTCGACCTCGTCAGCCTCGAGCTTGGTGGCCAGAGCCACGAGCTTGGGCTCGGCCTCGTCCCAGTTGTCCAGGGCAGCCTGGAGCGTGGGCGCAATACCGTGAGCGACCGCGTAGGCCGAGTTGTCGCGCTTGACGACGACAAGCTTGCCGTCGCGCGATCCGTCATTGAGCGTAGCGAGTTTCATGCCTTCTCCTCGATGGTTTGAAGGTTTGTCAAAATGCGACCTGTCGCGGTCGCGCCTTTACATGGTTTTCTTGGATTCTGAATGCAGATTACTGCTAACCAGCCAGTTTCCAACTGTCAACGCCTCCGCGTACTCGGACGCCCAATGCCACGCGGTGACATTGAAATCGGCCGTGCGGGGCTGATAATTTAACGTGTCGGATTTTTCCGGGCCACCTCTCAGTTATGTCATGGAAGGCGTACGGAAAAATCTCCGTCCGAGAGCCATCGACAGAGGACCTCATGATGACCAGTACTACCCGCCAGGGGCGGCCTTACCGGCAGCACCTGATGATTATCGCCATCGCAGCGTCCATGCTGCTCGCACCGCTGACCGCGACCGCGCAGCAGGACGACGAGCGTATCTGGCTGGAGACAAAGTCCGAACATGCGATCGACGCAGACTCGCCGCTGCGCTTCTCCAGCCTGGCCAACCTCGCCCAAAAGCTCAGCCCGTCGGTCGTCAATGTGATCGTCACCTATGGCGGCGATAGCCTCGAGGGCATTCTCGGCAGCGACTGGGAGGAGAAAGCGACGATCGCTCAGGGCACCGGATTCATCATCCATCCGAGCGGATATATCCTGACCAACAATCATGTCGTCGAGGGCGCGTCCGCGATCAAGGTGCGCATGCTCGACGGGACCGAATACAAGGCGAAAATCGTGGGGCTCGATCCCCAGACCGATATCGCGTTGATGAAGGTCTCGCCAAAAGGAGAACTCCCGGCGATGCCGCTGGGTGATAGTGATGAAGTACGCGTGGGCGAGCACGTCCTGGCCATCGGCAACCCGTTGGGCCTGACCCACACGGTCACCACGGGCATCGTCAGCGCCCTGGGCCGTCGCGACCTCAATGTCGGCGGCAAGGAATTGTACGCCGACTTCATCCAGACCGATGCATCGATCAACCCGGGCAATTCCGGTGGCCCGCTCATCGGGTTGGACGGCAGCGTCGTGGGCATGAACACCGCGATCAATCGTCAGGGTCAGGGAATCGGCTTTGCCATCCCCATCAATATGGTCAAGACGCTGATTCCGCAGCTCAAGGACACCGGATACGTCGTGCGTAGCTGGCTGGGCATCCGCGTGCAGGCCCTCGACAAAAAGCTCGCGGAGAGCTTCGGGCTCTCGGAGGCGCGCGGAGCGCTCGTCACGGAGGTGGTCGACGACAGTCCCGCAGCGCAAGGAGGTGTCGAGGCCGGTGACGTGGTGCTCGAGTTCGGAAACTCCCGCGTCAAGCACAGCGACCAACTGCCCTGGTTGGCCTCGACGGCTGGCCCGGGGCGCACGGTCCAGCTCGCCGTCATCCGGGACAATCGTCGCCAGACCGTCGAGGTGACCATGGCACGACTGCCCAACCAGGACGTCCCGGACATCCCGAGCATGGATACCTCGAAGCCCTCCACCGGCGGCGACTTCGGCGTCCAGGTCAAAGAGCTCACCAAGTCACTCGCCCGCAAGCTCGGCGCGGAGTCGAAGGAAGGCGTCGTCGTCACGGGCATCGGAGACTCCTCGCCGGCCAAGCAGGCGGGCCTCCGCCAGCGCGACGTCATCACGCAGATCGGCAACAGCTCCATCACGAACAAGACCGACTTCGACGAAGCGATCGACGCGGCTGGCACCGGCGACCTCGTCCGGCTGAAGATCATCCGCGGCGGTCGTGTGGTGTATATGGCGGTGGAGCGTTAGCGCGTTGTATCGCATGCCTGCGGCACGCTCGCTGTATCGCTTCGCTCGCTGTATCGCATGCCTGCGGCATGCTCGCTGTATCGCTTCGCTCGCTGTATCGGTCGCTTCGCGACCTCGCTGTATCGCCTTCGGCTCGCTGTATCGCCTTCGGCTCGCTGTATCGCCTTCGGCTCGCGGTATCGCCTTCGGCTCGCTGTATCGCCTTCGGCTCGCTGTATCGCCTTCGGCTCGCTGTATCGCCTTCGGCTCGCTGTATCGCCTTCGGCTCGCTGTATCGCTCACTCCGTTCGCTCGCAGGAAGGGCGGAGATGTAATGCTGTTCCCGCAGCAGTTGCACGACTGGCGACAAGAACCAAAATGGGTCACCACTCGGATAAATAAGGTTCGTGGTCCGCAGTGAAGC
>JBNJFZ010000043.1:29576-36184 GCA_051747295.1 Myxococcota bacterium | reverse complement strand
CGGTCGTGGTGAAAGCCGACGCGCCCGCATGCCCCCGGGTTGATCCACAACGTGCCATCGCCGACGCGACCCACCACAGGAATGTGGCTGTGGCCGCAGACGAAGACATCGGGCTTCTCGCGGCTGATAAACTCGCGCGCGGCCCGCCTCGGGCGACTGGGTTTTCCCGAGATGTGGCGAATGCACCACTTGGTGGGCCCGACGTGAAACGTCTCTTCCTCGGGCAAAAATCGCAGCTCCCCGCCATCGATATTGCCGCGCACGGCACGCACCGGCGCGACCTCCTCGAGCTTGTCGATGACCGCCTGGTCGCCGATATCACCGCCGTGCACGATGACCTCGACGCCGTGCTCTCGAAAGACCTTGACGAGCTCGGGGTCGAGAAAACTATGCGTATCCGACAGAACGCCGACAGTGATCGTGCTCAAGGTAGAGGATCCTCGGGTGGGAATTGCTCGGTGTCTTCGTCCGGCGGGCCGGCGACACATGCGCCCTCGACGCACGTCGCGACCCAGTCGGGCTGAATGCGGCACATCTTCTCGCAGTCCGGACACTCGTCCACGAACTGCTCGGTGAAGTCCTCGACCTGGTCGAGGTTTGAGTACGCACGCACGGCGCGGCCGCATCCCAGCGCGCAGGGCATCGGAAGCACGGCACAATCTGCATCGCTCTGACATGTCGCGTCGAGCTTGGCGACGCTGGCCTTCATGCTCGACGCAAACGCCTCACAGCTCGACTGGTCCACGGTCAGCTTGACCGAAGTATCGGACGCACCACCGATCTCGACGGGTCCACCGTCACTCTCGCCGACCTCATCCTCGTCGAACAGTCGAATGACGCTCCTGGAGGAGCCCTCCTCTTCGACGTCCTGCTCGCTTTTCGCGCCGTCTTGCTGCGCCGAACCCTCAGGCGCCTCGGCGCTCTGCGTGCGCTCCGACATGACCTCATCGGCGTTTGCCGAACCGGACTTGCACCCTGCGACCAGCAAGAGTGCTGCGAGGACCAGCGACAATGTGCATCGACCGTGCATCGAGTCCCCGCTCACGCGAGTTGTTGGAGTCGTTCGAGTTGCGCTTGATATCCATGTTCCTTGTAGAACTGCTCGAGCAGCTTGCGCACCCTCGGGCTCGCATCCGCCAGCTCGGAACTCTCGGCGAGCGCGGCGACCTCGTTGGCGCGACTGGCCATGAAGTCGAGCACTGCCTCATCGGTCCCGTCCGGCACATACAGTGAGTCCGGCAGACGCAGCAGCATGCCTTCTTCCGAGCCGCGCGTCAGCGAACCAAAGACCGCCGAGTCAGATCCGCCGTAGCCGTACTGGCTGCGGAGCTCCTGGCGAACCTCGCGCGGATACGCAGCGCCGTATTCATGGACGATCTGGCTGATCGCGGTTCGCAACACGTGCTGGCTCTCGGAGCCGATATCACGCGCGACCAGCTCGCCGGGGCCGCAGACGATGCGGTCGTCTTCACGGAGCAGCCCCCACAGCAGACCGGAGCCGTACTCGCGAATCTGGAGCGAACGCGCAGCCGGCAGATCCGACAGGCTCTCCAGCAAATCAGCGCACGACATCGGCGTGCCATCGTCGGGTAGGACCGCCAGGACCTTGTCGAGCAGTTGCTTGCGGCGCGTTCCACTCAGCCCCACGAAGTTGATGTGGACGAACCGATTGTTGCCCATATTCAGTGAGAATGGCGCCGATAGGAGCGTCGTGTAAATCGACATGCGGTGGTAGTCGATACCCTCGGGCAGGCGACCGATGACGTCTTCGACCGTCAACGGCTCGCGAGCCTCCTCGAGCACCGCCTCCACCCTGTCCGCAAGGGTCTTCCCACTCTCCTCGAACGTCTCCGCGTGCGCCACCAGGTAGGTGTTCTTGAAGGTCAAGACGTCCGGGTGGCGCGACAGCGCGTCCTTGAGCAAGTACGGCGTCAGCCCCTCGGCATGCAGGTCTGTCCCCTGCAGCTCGCGCAGCAGGTATTTCGTGCTGATCTGGCCAGTCTCGCCCTTGAGCCGGTCGACACACCACTCGACGACGCCGGAGAGCGACTTGAGATTGACGGGCAACGCAGACGAGTGGACGTAAGTGCCCCGCTCGACGGTGTAGATGTCTTCATGTCGGTGGAGCAGCCCGTTTAGCGCGCGCTCGCTGATTTCATCGACGCCCCCGAACGCAGCCTCACTTCCCTCGGCGCGCTCGAGGCGACTCAGGATTTCCGGGGCACTCATCGGATGGCTCGCATCCTCGAGCACATTCGCGACGTGGTCGCTTCGGCGCGCCCACGGATTGTGAATCGTGCCTTGAAGCGCGATGTCCACATCCCAGGCCAACTCGAAGACCTTGGCGAGGTCGCGTCGGCTCAGTCGGAATCCAGCGCGGGCCGCAAACGTCTGGAGCCGCTCGAACGGCAGAACAGCGCGCCCGGTCTCGACCACCATGTCGCGCAGCGAGCGCAAACGCTCGTCGATCTCGCTCTGGTGCAAGCGCGTGAGGAATTCGTCCTGCCAGATCCGGAACTCGTTTTCGCCGGCCAGGTGCAGACAGAACAAGATCTCGCGCAGGTCGCCGACACCCGTGACGTCTTCCACCTCTTGGGACGAGAGCAGCCCACCGACGCGGTCGACCGCCTCGAGTACCGGCTGCATGAGCTTCTCGGCTTCCGGTTGAAACTGATAGGACAGCGCCTCGACCAGGGAGTCGAAGCGCGCCTGAATCGCCTGGAAGCTCACGTCGTAGTCGTCACCGATTTCCCCGAAGGTATGTCCATCGAAGAAGCGACGCCGAACGATGTCGCGGTCGGCCTCGTCGAGTGAGTCGAGCGCCTGCTCGACCAACTCCCCGATGCTGTCGGGCTTGCCCTTCTCTCCAAATAGGAAGGCCTCGAGCCCCTTCTTCGCGATGCCCTCGAGGGTCTCCTCGACGCGCGACAGGGTCTTGGGCCCGAAGTTTGGCAGCTTGTCGAGCTCACCGCGCTCAAATGCGCTCACCAGCTCGCCGATCGTCTGGTATCCGACGCTCTCGAAGGCTCCGCGGGCGCGAGTGGGGAGCACGCGAAGTACACGCGTCCACGCCTCGGCCATATCGATGCCACGTCCCTGGAGCCTGTCGCTCAGAAGCTGCGTCTCGCTGGCCTCGCTGAGGCCGTGCTGGTCGAAGCGCAGCTCGTTGCGCGCTCGCTCCTGCAGCTCCATGATGACCTCGACCTTCTTGGCGCCGACGCCTCTGGCATTCTTGAGCTCGTCCTCGCTCAACTCCAAGAGATCACCGACCGTCTCGACGTCGAATCGCTCGAGCACATTCTGCACCAGGCTCGGGGGATCGAGCACCGATACCGGAACGTAATAAGAGCCTTCGGGTATATTGATATTTGCAGCCATATCCTAAGAAGTCGCGCATCGGTAGTCTCGCTCCAGGCACTGCGAGCGATTGTGAAGTCGTATCAACCCTGCAGAAACGATCTGCCGGCGGACGGCCTGCCGAGGCAGCGGCTTTTCCGCCGCCAGAATCGGTCCGCTGTATTCGTATTCAATCCGGATGAAATAGCGGGTCTCTCTGTTCGAGAAACTCTTGCAGCTTTGCTTGCTCTTTGTCTCCGAGCTCGAGAAATTTCACGCCAAAGCCGGGAAAAATATCATCATCCAGCCGGGCGGCCATGCGATGCCAGCGCACTTCACCGTCCACTCGGAGCTTCTCTTCGGTCTCCGGCAGTTCGAACTCCAACGTGACGTGCTCCCCGATATCCAGGAGCTCATGGGTCGCTACGAAGAGCCCGCCTTCACTAATATTATCCGTAAATCCAACATAGAGATTCGAGTCGGACGTCATCGTCACGCCGACCTTGACCTCGTGCCGAGCACTATCGCGGCGCTCGTCCTGCTGACCCGCCTTATTCATGCGGTACTCCGATTCTAGCACGCCCGACCCAACCGGACGCCAAAGTCGATTCATGAGAGTGCTCATTCGTCTTTGACAAATTCTCCACCCCACACGGCTTCGACTCAAGCAAAAATCTACGATCGGGGGTCTTTTTTTTGCCGGGCGCCCGCATCTCCGTTCGCCCGCCCCCCTTATTCGTATTCGAAGAGCAACAGAAAATCTAGCTCGAGGGCATCCCTTGTACGTCGACGCCTTCCCGCGACGTCGCACAATCCAGCCAGCTCATCGTCGCGCCACAAAGACTGTTTTCACAAAAGCTGCCAACCATTACAATGCCTCCATACTTATATTTTGATAGCGCGAGGCCACACTGCATGACGTCCGTTAGACTCGGTCAGTTCGAGCTCGATCAGCCGATCGGCCGTGGAGGGATGGGTGAAGTGTGGCTCGGGACATTCCTGGGCGATGGTCGACGCGTTGCGGTCAAAGTGATCACATCTCAGAAAGTCCACAGCCGGGAGTACCTCGAGGGGTTTCGCCGCGAAGTCCGCGCCGTCGCGGGCCTCAACCACCCCGGGATCATTCGCGTATACGACTACGGCCCGATTCCGGACGACACAGCCGCGAGCTCGGAGGGCCGCCTCGTCGCTGATTCCCCGTATTTCGTCATGGAATATGCGCGCGGCGGCAGCCTCAAGCGAGCAGCCTGGCCGTCCAAGTGGCTGGCGATGCGTCAGATGCTGCTCGATATCCTCGATGCGCTCGCCCACGCTCACGCGCGGGGCATCATCCATCGGGATCTCAAGCCCGAGAATATCCTGATCGACGGCCGCGAGGGACACAGAGGCCGGCTCAAGCTCACCGATTTCGGCATCGCGCACGCCATCGAGCCAGATCGCGAAGACGCGCTCCGAAAGAGCCTCGGCAGCTCCACCGCCGGAACACCGTACTACATGCCACCCGAGCAATCGCGAAGCGACTGGCGAGACTACGGGCCGTGGACGGACCTCTACGCGCTGGGTTGCGTGGCGTACGAGCTGAGCACCGGCGCGCCCCCATTCGACGCCGATCACCCCATCAAGATCGCCATACAGCACCTCAGCGAGAGCCCCGCGCCTCTACAATCGCGCCTGCCGTTGCCCCCTGGCCTTCAGGACTGGATCTTCCGGCTGCTCGAAAAGCAACCCGAGGCTCGATTCCAGTGTGCCGCTGACGCGGCTCGGGCCCTGCTCGCGCTCGACGCCCCCGAGCCGGCCGCGTCCGACGACGCTGACACACGAGAGCAGCGCCACGACCAAGCCGTCGCGAAGGCCTCCAGGCATGCATTCGACCTCGGTGCGGACGCTCTCGGGTCGCAGACCACGCTGTTTGGCCTCGAGCCACCCACCGCGATCATGCGGCCCCAGCAACTCGGCGACGAGGATTCGCACAGCACCCAGCAGCTGTCCTCCTCGGCCATCGACTTCGAGCGCGAGCGAAGCCGCCCCGACGTGCTCCCGCCCCGGCACACCGACGCTCCATCGGTCCCGACCGACTGGCGCCGCAAGGCGACCGTCGCCACGGACGTACTCAGCGGGGTCGGCCTCGGATTGTTTGGACTTCGCACGATTCCATTCGTCGACCGCGACGACGCCCGCGATCTGATCTGGCAGACATTGCGCGACGTCCAGCGCGACCACCACATGCGCGTCGTGGCGATCACGGGCGGTCCGGGCCTGGGTAAATCTCGCCTGGCGGAATGGATGATCGAGCGCGCGAGCGAGTTGGGCGCCGCGCGCCCTCTGAAGGCCACGCACGGACCCATCCCCGGACCGGCGCACGGTCTGGGCCGCATGGTCGCCAACGCCTTTTCCTGTGTCGGGATGTCGCGCGACGACGCCCACGACCGCATCGGCTATCGACTGAACATCGAAACCGGCGCACTGGACGAAGAATACGTCGAATTGGGCGTCGCTCCCGCACTCTGCGAGCTGGCTCTCTCGAGCTATCGGCAACAAGACGAAGCCGCCGAACAGACCCATGGACTCCTGCTGAACAGTCGCGAGGAACGATTCGAGCCGATCCGCCACATGATCGACATCCTCGGGCGCGAGCGCCCGGTGATTCTATGGCTCGACGATATTCAGTGGGGGCGAGAATCGGTCGAGTTCGTCCGGTTCCTCCAGGAGGACGACGACCGGGGCGCCCTGCCGCTTCTGGTGCTCATGACGCTCCAGTCCGACCAACTCGAACACGCCGAGGACGTCGCCCGCAGCGTCGAGGCTTGCGTCTCCTCCGATTCGTGCCAGGCGATCGAACTCGAGGCCCTGCCAGACGAGGACCACCTCCAACTTGTCGACGGACTGCTCTCATTCGAGCCCGCGCTCGCCGAAACCGTGTGTGAGATCACCGCGGGCAGCCCCCTGTTTGCGACCCAGCTCGTCGGTGATTGGGTCGAACGCGCCGTCCTCGAGCTCGGCGACGACGGCTTCCGGCTCGCAGAAGCCGCCGTCGCGTCCATCCCGGACGATATCTATCTGCTCTGGCGCCGCCGCATCGACCACGTGCTCGAGTCAGTCGAGGCCCCAGAGGATCTGGCTGCGCTCGAATTGGCAGCGATCTCGGACCGAGAGATCGCCGAAGACGAATGGCGTCGGGCCTGCGAAGACGCAGGGTTGCCATTTCCGGTCGAAGCCGTCGACGCCCTCCTGGCGCAGGGATTGATGAGCCAGACCGAGACCGGCTGGGCATT
>JBNJFZ010000043.1:23631-29476 GCA_051747295.1 Myxococcota bacterium | reverse complement strand
CCGCCTGGCGGGAGCCCCGACTGGAGGCCGAGATCGACCTCGCGAGCATCTACATCCAACAGGGGCGCCACGACGAGGTCATCTCTCTACTCGAGCGACTCTCCGAGGAGTTCGAGACACTCGATCGGCGGGGCAAGCAGGCGGACGCGCTCCAGCGGCTCGGCTGGACCCTCGTGCGACTCGGGGAGCACGACCGCGCCGAGGAGGTGCTGGAGCGGGCCCACGCACTCTACGAGTCCGAGTCCTACCTCCGCGGCCAGGGCTGGTGCAGGTTTAGCCTCGGCGGAAGCTTCAAGCAGCGCGGCGAGCTCGACCGCGCAGAAGTGCTGCTCACTGAAGCAACAGACATTTTCGAAGAGACCGGTGACCGACAGGGACTCGCCGAGGGCATCAACGGCCTCGCCGAGGTCCAGCGCCAGCGCGGCCACCTCGACGAGGCCGAGGCCAACTATCGCCGAGCCCACGCCATCTGGAAGTCCATCGGGGCAGCCGCGGCCGCTGTCGCCCGACTCAACCTCGCGCTCGTCGCGCTCGACCGTCGCGACATCGACCAGGCGACCAGGCGATTCGACGCGTCCGCACGACACTTCCGCGCGAAGACGCGGCCGGCACTCGAACTCTTCGCCCAGCTCGGGCTTCTCGCCTGTTACGCCGCCCGCGACGACGTTCCACGGGCCACCGAGACCCTTCGACGAGTCGACCTACTCCTCGAGGACGTCACCTACGTCGACACCGACCTGGCCAACCCGGCCCGCATCGCCGGCGAGTACTTCTTCGACGCACGACGAGATGACCTCGCGCTGCGCGCACTGACCATCAGCCGGCACCAGTTCTCGCAGCTCGGACACGAGGCTCCCATCGAAGACATCGATGAGATGATCGAGGTTATTGAGTCGCGTGGCCCGAGCCGCTAACCTATCGGTCAGATCTTTCCCGAAAGTCTGGAAAAACGATGAAATTGCGCTTTCTATTTGTCCTCATCGCGCTCCTGGTGTCGGCCGGCTGCGGCCCCGCCGAAGAGACAGTAACCAATAATACAGCCGGGCAGGATGCCGGTGCCGACGCCATGGCCGATGCGGGCTCGGACGTCGGCGATGACTCGGGGGACGACGCGGACGTCGTCGACATCCCGGAGCGCCCGTGGCCCGTCGACGAGCGCGGCCCCTACGCGGTCGGCTTCACCGAGCGCGAGATCACCTACAACCCGCGCGGGCAGGACGAGCCCCGCACGCTGCGCGTCGCCATCTGGTATCCGACCTTCGAGGACGAGCAAGGCGAGTATCAGTACGCGGTCTACTACGACATCTTCCGCCGCACGGAAGTCCTGGCGGACGTGCCGGTGGCGGTGGACGAGCCGATGCCAATGCTCGTCTTCTCGCATGGAAACGCCTCGCTGGCCGAACAATCCTACTTCATGACCGAGATGTACGCTTCTCGTGGCTGGGTGGTCGCCTCCCCCGATCACACCGACAATACGCTTCGGGACACAGGCGGGGCGATCAACCTCGAGGCCGCGGTCTTTCGCCCACAGGATCTGTCGGCCGTGATGGATGATATGCTGGCGCTGCCCGAGGACCACCGGCTCAACGGGTTGGTCGATGGAGAGCACATTGCTGTTTCAGGCCACAGCTTCGGTGCGGTCACCACGTTGGCCATTGCCGGCGCTGGCTTCGATGTCGACGGACTCCTCTCCGGCTGTGATTCCGGGGAGATCGACCCCGACCTGTGCGACATGGTCGACAACCCGGACTATGTGCAGGTCTTTCGCGATGGCTTTCTCGATGAGCGCATCGATGTCGCGATGCCACAGGCCCCGGGCGGTTATGTCGCCTTTAAAGATGGGCTCGCGGATATCGAAATCCCGACGCTGCTCTTTACCGGTGGCATGGACGCGACTCTGCCCAACGACGAAGAAGGCGACCCCATCTGGGCCGCCATGGAGGGCAGTCAGCACATGCGCGTGGATATCCCGAAGGCCGGCCACTTCACCTTCTCGAATATGTGCGACCTCGTGGGCGGCGTGGATCAGATCGAAAACGACGGCTGCAGCGAGGAATTTATCGAGCCGACGCTTGCTTACGACATTGTGAACGCCTACACGCTTGCCTGGTCGAGGTATCACATCTTCGGCGAGGACTACGTCGAAGATCTGGTCATGGGCCAGGAGATGCCGTGGAGCGAAGTCGAGCTCAGCCGTAAGAGTGGACAATAGGGTGAATTGATGTCGAGTGAGCCAAATACCGCGTCACCGCCGAAGATAGACCCCGAGCGCAAGAATCAGCTCGTGGACCGATTCGGCCGGGCACACACCGCGCTACGCGTGTCCGTCACCGACCGCTGCAACTTGCGTTGTCGGTACTGTATGCCGGCCGACGGGGTCGAGTTCCTGCCGCGCGAGGACGTCCTCTCGTACGAACAGCTCACCCGCGCGATCGTCGTGGGCAACCGCCTCGGCATCCGGCGTATCCGCATTACCGGGGGCGAGCCGCTGCTGCGCCGTGATCTGGCGAAATTCGTCGCCATGATCCGCGAGCAGACCGACGTCGAAGACATCTCCCTGACCACCAACGGCCTGCTGCTCGATCGCCACGCACAGGCGCTCGCCGATGCCGGGCTCGACCGTATCAACGTCAGCCTCGATTCGATGCAGCCCGAGCGCTTCGAGACGATCACGCGCTTCGGAGGCATCGAGAAGGTCTGGAGCGGCATCGAAGCCGCGTCTGAAGCGGGCCTGAGCCCCATCAAGATCAACGCCCTGATCCTGGAGGGATTCAACGAGGACGAGATCCCCGCGTGGATCGACCTCGTGCGCCGCCGCGACGTCACGGTGCGATTCATGGAGTTGATGCCGGTGGGCGCGAACTCGCTTCGCGAGCTCGGCTCGTTCTACGACCTCACGAAGTTGCGCGAGCGGCTCGAAGAATCGCATGGCATCGCGCCGGCCGACGGCAAAGTCCACGTCGGAAACGGGCCCGCCCGTTACTGGAAGGCCGACGGTTGGGCCGGCGCGCTGGGCTTCATCACGCCGATGTCCAACCGCTACTGCAACACCTGCTCGAGGCTGCGACTGACCTGCACCGGCGAGCTGCGCTCGTGCCTGGCGTTCGACGACCACGTCAAGCTCGAGCACGCCATCCGGCGCGACGACACCGCCGCCATCGAGGCCGCCTTTCTCTGGTCCGTAGAGACCAAACAACGCGGCCATCACTGGCAAGATGGTGAGACAACCGAGACCGGCATGTCGCAGGTTGGTGGTTGAGCGGTTGAGCGGGCAGCGGTTGAGCGGTCAGCGGTTCAGCGGTCAGCGGTTCAGCGGTCAGCGGTTCAGCGGTCAGCGGTTCAGCGGTCAGCGGTTCAGCGGTCAGCGGTTGAGCGGTCAGCGGTTGAGCGGTCAGCGGTTGAGCGGTCAGCGGTCAGCGGTTACGAGTGAGACCCACAGTTTCAGCACCAAACCGCTTAACCTCTAGCGCCGCGCCGCAGGCGCAAGCGAAACCGCTCAACCACTGCGAGCCGAGCGCAGCGAGCGCGAGCGCAACCGCTTAACCTCTAGCGCCGCGCCGCAGGCGCAAGCGAAACCGCTCAACCACTGCGAGCCGAGCGCAGCGAGCGCGAGCGCAACCGCTTAACCTCTAGCGCCGCGCCGCAGGCGCAAGCGAAACCGCTCAACCACTGCGAGCCGAGCACGCCCTAGCCCACAGCGCACCACAAAACACGCGCTCCCTTCACGACTTCGCCCTCCCCTTCACTGACGAGCACCAGCGCGTCGGCACGATAGAGTTGACTCATGCGATGCGCGCGTCCGCGTTCTATGGGCTCGAGCACGTTGACCCCGTCAGCGTCGACTTCGAGCCGACATGGCGCCCACCGAGCTCGCGAGCCGCTTCGATCGAGCGGTCCGGCGAGTCGGCCGGCCTTCCAATACGGACGGACCCGAGAGCCCCCCACGAGGCCGTCGATGGCGCGCGCGAGGTAAGCATGCGCCCCGACGAATACCGCCCCAGGATTGCCCGGAAGCCCTAGAAATGGCGTGCCGTCGCGCACGGAGAAGAACACCGGCTTGCCCGGCTTTTGCCGGACCTTCCAGAAGACTTCTTCGGCGCCTACCTCGGCTGAGACCTGGGTCAGAAAGTCGTAGTCGCCGACCGAGACGCCGCCGGTGCTGACGACGAGGTCGAAGTCGGAGAGCGCCCGATCGAGCTGGCGCCGAACTTCGTCGCGGTCATCCTGTACTTTGATCAACTCGGGCGTGATTCCAGCGCTTCGCTGCAGAAAGCCCCGCAGGAATGGCGTATTGGCGTCGTAGATCTCGCCAGGCGACAGCGCGCGCCCGGGCTCGACGACCTCATCCCCGCTGACAATCAAAGCGACTCGCGGTCGGCGGCGCACATGTACTTCCTCGTGGCCCGTCATCGACAACGCCGCTAAATGGCGCTCGTCGAGGCGCATGCCTGCGCTCACGATCTTGGTGTCCACGGCCAACTCCTCGCCGACCGGTCGAATATCGTTGCCAGGCTCTACCGACCCTCTGATCAGCACGTCGTCGCCGTCGCGCTCGGCACGCTCCTGGCGAATGACCGCGTCCGCTCCCGGGGGCAACTGCGCCCCGGTGAATATTCGTACGGCCTGGCCCGAACCCACCTCGGGAAGATCGACAGACGGCCCGGCCCGAACCTCGCCGACGATATCGAGCCGGATGGAGTCGCCCTCGCCCACTCCACGGACATCGCGCGAGCGGAGCGCGTAGCCGTCCATTGCGCTCTGCGCGAACGGCGGCAGGCTCACCCGGGCTCGCGCGGCGTTCGCAGTGACGCGGCCCAGCGCGTCGGACAGATCGACCCATTCGGCCTCGAGCACATCGACGGCGGATGCGATGAGCTCGAGCGCTTCATCGACAGCTATCATGGAGAGTCTCCAAGGAGGTGTTCTCTGGACGTTCGAAGTGCATGAAAGACGTGGAGCACCGCCGGAAATAGCGCTTCGGTGGCTTCGCGCGCGCCACCGGTCGACCCCGGCAAGGTCACCACGAGCGCGTCGCCGACGAGCCCTGCGATACCACGCGACATAAAAGCCAGCGGCGTTTGCTCGAGTCCGTAGTCTCGCAGAGCTTCTACCAACCCCGGAACGTGCGTATCGAGCAACGGCTCGACAGCGTCCACCGTCTTGTCGGTGTGGACGAGTCCGGTTCCACCCACGGTGAGCACGAGCTCGACGCCGTCGGCACACCACGACGAGACGGCCTGCTCGATCGCTTCGGCGTCGTCCCCGACGATCCGATAGGTGTCGAGTTCGACGCCGTGATCGGCGAGCCCCTCGACCGCGGACTTCACCACCTGGCCGGCCCGGTCGTCTTTGTGGCCACCTGCGACCGAATCGGAGACCGTCAAGACCGCAGCACGCACTGGTGGGTCGAAGTCGTAGGAGAGCGTGGTACCGCCGCGCGACTTCGTGACGCGCGCCTCGGTGATGGAGATTGCCTCAGCCCGCCTCGGAAACGCGTCTACCACCGCTGTGACGCAATTCAGGACGCACGTCAGCGCTCGTGAGCCGATTTGTTGCCTGGAGAATCCGGCCACCGATGCCTCGACGACGAGGCTGGTGTCGTCCCAATCAAAGCTCACTTCGACGGTGTCTAACTCGACAGCGCCGGTTCGAGGCAACGACTCGCTCGCTCGGCGCGCGGCGAGTATTCCGGTGACGCGCGTTTCTGCGAGTAGCTCGGAGTCACCCCGGAGCGCCTCCCAAACGTCTTCGGGCATGTCGACTCGCGCCGTGGCGCGTGCGGTATGTCGGGTGCGTGGAACTCTCGGTGACTTCATACTGTCTCGTGCGGGTGCGACTTCTCGAT
>JBNJFZ010000043.1:8669-23531 GCA_051747295.1 Myxococcota bacterium | reverse complement strand
CCCGATTGTCATGACTCGTCTTCTTCTTCCACTGGCAAGAACAGCTCGAGGAACCAGCTCACCACGGAGACGCAGATTCCGCCAAATACCGCCGCCCAGAACCCCGAGATACTCAGCGCATCGGTCAGCCCGGCCGTCAAACCCAGCAACGCCGCGTTGATGACCAGCAGGAAAAACCCGAGGGTCACGATGATAAACGGCAATCCGAGCAAGGTGAGCAGAGGCTTCAACAACGCATTCACGATGCCGAAGACCAGCGCAACCAGCAAGATCGATAGCGGCTGCCCCGTATCGAGTGACATGCCCGGCACGATCCCGGCCGCAGCCCAGATGGCCGCCGCGTTGACGAGCAGCTTTATCAACAACTTCCACATAATCATTCCTCTGCTGCGAAGACAGTCGCGTTCCGACGAAGAACCTAAGCACGCGTGGAGGGAGAATCGATCGAAGAAACCTTTCTCGACGGTGCCCTGTCAATTGGTGTGCTTCTTGCTTCATACTATGACAACACAAGTGGAGTGAAACGCATTAATGTGGTCCGCAACCGAGGCAACCCACGGTCGAAGCCGCTCCAGGGCGGCTTTGACGCGTGAAATTTTCGCCTTCCCCGGCCACGCCGGCAAATATTTCGTTTCATATTGGTGAAACTTATGTTCCAATATGAAACAGACATGTCGCATCTATTCTGAGAATGCCCCGACGAGGGAGGTTATATGGCAGCCAAGGCGAGCGACGAAAAAAACTACGGCTTCGTCATCAACAACCGCAATTGCATTGGCTGTCACGCCTGTTCGACAGCGTGCAAGAGCGAGAACGAAGTGCCGCTGGGCGTCTATCGCACCTGGGTCAAATACACCGAGGTCGGGGAGCACCCCGAGAGCCGACGGCAGTTCCAGGTGACGCGCTGCAACCACTGCGAGAATCCCCCCTGCGTGCGCATTTGTCCGGTCACGGCGATGTATCAGCGCGATGACGGGATCGTCGAGTTCGACCCCGAGGCGTGCATTGGCTGCAAGGCGTGCCTGCAGGCCTGCCCGTACGACGCCATCCATATCGACCCTCAGTCCGGCACTGCCGCCAAGTGCCACTACTGTGCACACCGCGTCGAGGTCGGCCTCGAGCCCAGTTGCGTGGTCGTCTGCCCCACGCACGCCATCGTCGCTGGCGACATGAACGATCCGAACTCCGAGATCAGCAAGGTCCTCGCCGGCGAGCGCACCACCGTTCGAAAGCCCGAGCAGGGGACCTCGCCCAAGCTGTTCTACATCGAGGGCGACGACATCACGATGCACCCGACCGCCACCGAGCGCTCCCCCGAGACGTTTATGTGGGCGGACGTGGTCGAGGACAACGGACGAAAGCAGTCGCCCAATAAAAGGACAAACGGCCACGCGAAGTCCGGCCCGCAGCGCCACGCCGACTCAGGCGTGGCGATTCGAGAGCCCCAGACCCAGGGCATGCCCGACAACGGCCCTATCCAGATCGGCGAGGGTAAGAGCGCCGGCCAGATGGTCCAGGTCGCCTACAATGCCCAGCACAAGATCCCATGGCACTGGCAGGTGCCGTCTTACCTGGTGACCAAGGCGATTGGCGCCGGGATCTTCCTGTTTCTCGCGATGGCATGGCTCGGTGGTCTCGCCGACTTCTCGGCGCCGGTCGCTTCGGTCGGCAGCCTAGCCACGGTTGCATTCCTCGTGGCCACCACCGGCCTATTGGTCGCCGACCTCGAGCGCCCCGAGCGCTTCCTCAGCATCGTCTTCCGACCTCAAACCAAGAGTTGGCTGGCCAAAGGCGCGTTCATCTTGATGGGATTCTCGGCGCTCGCCACTGGATGGGCGGCGGTCGAGGTAGGGAGCTGGATGGGCTTTCTCGACCCGGCCACGGCCGCATCCTTACGTCCGTGGATACTCGGCTTCGGCGCCCCGCTGGCTGTGGGAACCGCCATTTATACCGCCTTTTTATTCGGACAGGCCGAAGGCCGCGACCTGTGGCAGAGCCCGCTTCTGCCTTTCCATCTGCTCGTGCAGTCGGGCCTGGCGGGCGCGGCGTCGATCGCCATCATGGCGACGTTCCTGGAGCTGCCCGCCGGCATGGCCGACCTGACGATGCGCGTGTTCGTCGGCCTGCTCGCCCTCGACCTATTCGTCACGCTCATCGGTGAGTTTGGCATGCCGCACGCCAGTGAGGTCGCCGCCCAGGCCGCCCACGAGATCAGCCACGGCAAATACAAGGAGCACTTCTGGTACGGCGCCATCTTGCTCGGCCACGTGGTGCCGCTGCTCATCCTGGTCTTTGGGTTCCCCTTCGCCGGACTCGCCTCGGGCGTGCTCGCATTGATCGGACTGTACATGTTCGAGCACGCGTTCGTGATGGCTCCGCAGGAAATCCCCAATAGCTAATTCTGTCGCACTGAAGTGAGAAGGAATCATGAATATCAAAGACTTTTTGACGACGATGCTGGGGATGGGCTCGGTCTCGACCGGCCCCGGCGCTGCTACGAGCGACGCCGACGACTTCGGCCCGCCCGAGTTCAGCGAGGCGCCACCCGAGGACGTCGAGTTTATCGAGGTCGAGCAGCGTGACGGGCGGATGAACCAGTATCCGCCGCCCGACCGCTGGGACCACTGGACCGAATGGGACGGCAGCAAGTGGCCCAAGAAGGTCGCGCGCCACTACACGCTGGTTCCCACTGTATGCTTCAACTGCGAGAGCGGGTGCGGCTTGTTGGCCTACGTCGACAAGAAGACCTTCGAGATCAAGAAGCTCGAGGGCAACCCGGCCCACCCGGGAAGCCGCGGTCGAAACTGCGCGAAGGGCCCGGCCACGCACAACCAGCTCTACGATCCGGAGCGCATCCTCTATCCGCTCAAGCGCGTCGGCGAGCGCGGTGAGGGCAAGTGGAAGCGCGTCTCGTGGGACGAGGCGATGGAAGATATCGCCGAGAAGATGCGCGCCAGCCGCGAGAAACGCCGTGACGGCATCATGTACCACGTCGGCCGCCCCGGCGATGACGGCTACGCCAACCGTGTGGTCCAGTCGTGGGGCGTCGACGGCCACAACAGCCACACCAATATCTGCTCGTCGGGTGCGCGCTGCGGCTACTGGTTCTGGGGCGCGTTCGACCGCCCCAGCCCCGACCACGCCAACGCCGACGTGATCTTGCTGATCTCCAGCCACCTGGAGACCGGCCACTACTTCAACCCGCACGCCCAGCGCATCATCGAGGGCATGAACAAGGGCGCCAAGCTCATCACCTTCGACCCCCGGATGAGCAACACCGCCTCCAAGAGCGACGTCTGGCTGTCGACCTGGCCCGGCAGCGAGACCACCATCATGCTCGCCATCGCCAACTACATGCTCCAGAACGACCTTCACGACAAGAAGTTCATGGAGGACTGGGTCAACTGGCGAGAATTCCTCGAATCTGGCGTCGAACACCTGCGCCACGGTGAGGCCCGCGAGCTGGCTGAAAAAGCGCGTGACGACGGCGATTTGACCTTCGAGGCCTTCGAGCGCGTGCTCAAGGCACTCTACAGCGAATTTACCTTCGAGCGCGCCGCCGAAGAGGCGAAAGTCGACGTCGAGAAGGTCGAAGAAGCCGCTCGATTGGTCGGCGACTCGCGCGGCCGCCTCGCAACACATGTATGGCGAAGCGCCAGCATCGGAAACGAAGGTGGCTGGCAGGTGTCTCGCTGCCTGTTCTTCCTCAACGTGCTCACCGGCAGCGTCGGCACCAAGGGCGGCACCTCGTTCAATAGCTGGAACAAGTTCAAGCCCAAGCCGCACACCAAGCCAGCCCCCAATAACGCCTGGAACGAGCTGCAATTGCCGCAGGAATACCCGCTGTCGTTCTACGAGATGAGCTTCCTGCTGCCGCACTTCCTCAAGGAGGACCGCGGCGATGTCGACGTGTACTTCAGCCGCGTCTACAACCCGCTGTGGATCAACCCCGATGGGTTTACCTGGCTCGAAGCCCTTCGGGATAAAGAAAAGATCAAATTCCACGTCGCGCTCACGCCCACCTGGAATGAGAGCGCCTGGTTCGCCGACTACGTCTTGCCCATGGGCCACAGCGCCGAGCGGCACGACATCCAGAGCCAGGAGACGCACGCCGGCCAGTGGATCGCATTCCGCCAGCCGGTCAAGCGCGTCGCGATGGAGAAGGCCGGCAAGGATATCGACTTTACCTACGAGGCCAACCCCGGACAGGTCTGGGAGGAAGCCGAGTTCTGGATCGAGCTCTCCGCCCGCTTCGATCCCGACGGCGAGTTCGGCACCCGCCAGCACTTCGAGAGCCCGTACCGAGACGGTGAGATCATCACCGTCGACGAGTACTTCCGGTGGATGTTCGAAAATAGCGTCCCAGGACTGCCCGAAGCCGCCGGCGAGGAGGGCCTGACACCGATGGAGTACATGCGCAAATACGGCGCATTCGAGGTCGTCAGCGACTACTACGAGCCCTATCGAAAGGAGATCGACGCCGACGTCGCTGACACCGACGACTACGGCCGCGCCCTCGACGACGACGGCAACCCGGTCGGACTGGTCGTCGACGGCAAGCCCAGAGAAGCCTTCGGCACGCCCAGCAAGAAGCTCGAGTTCTTCTCCCCCACCCTGGCGGATTGGGGTTGGAGCGAGCAGGAATACGTGATTCCGTGGACGCTTCCGAGCCACGTCAGCCCCGACAACATCGACATCGACAACGACGAGATGTTGTTGCTGCCGAATTTCCGGCTGCCCACGCTGATTCATACGCGGAGCGCCAACGCCAAGTGGCTCTACGAGATCAGCCACAAAAACCCCATCTGGATGAACCCGGTCGACGCCGAACGCATCGGCGTCGATACCGGGGACCTGGTCCGCGCGACCACCGAGATCGGTTATATGGTCGACCGCGTGTGGGTCACCGAGGCCATCAAACCCGGCATCATCGCCATGAGCCACCACCTGGGTCGCTGGCGACTCGAGAACGATCTCGGCGGCAATAAGGGCACGACCGCGGTCGCCAAGCTCGACGAGGACGGCGAAGGCGGCTACGGCCTCAATATCCTGCAGGGCGCGACCGCCTGGAAGAGTTGGGACCCCGACACCGAGCGCATCTGGTGGGAGGACGTCGGCGTGCACCAGAACCTGACGCACCCGGTGCACCCCGACCCGATCAGCGGCTCACACTGCTGGCTCCAGAAGTGCTTCAACGTCAGCAAGGCCGAGCCCGGCGACCGCCACGGCGACGTGTGGGTTGATACCGACAAGTCGATGCAGGTCTACCGCGACTGGCTCGCCAAGACCCGCCCGGCGAGGCAACACAGCCCGAACGGCGACCGACGCCCGTATTGGGTCAAGCGACCACTCAAGCCGACCAAGGAGGCCTACAAGCTGCCAGACGAGGCTGCCGTTTCTGAAGAAGGAGGAGACGCTTGAGCGATCTCGACGCGCAACAATCTGCGACCGCTCGCGCCAACGCGTATCACCTGCTGGGCACGCTCTTTCTGGATGGAGTGACTGAAAACGTGCTCGCCCATGTGCGCGCGGTCGACGACCTGGCGCAGCATCTTCCGGACGTGCTCGAAGACGACGATGCCGACGATGGCGAATGCACACGGGCGCTCGACGAACTCGCGGCGGCCTATCAAGACGCCTTCGGCTTCAACGTCTTCCCTTTTCAGAGCACGTTCCTCGACGAAACGGCCCGGGCCGGTGGCGATGAGACCGAGCGCGTCACCGACTTCTACCACGAGGCCGCATTTCCGGTCGTGGAGACCGCCGAGAGCGCCGATCACATCGGCGTGGAGCTCAACTTCCTGGGGTTCTTGAGCAAGCTCGAGGCGGGGACCGATGAAAACGGTGCTGCTCGTGCTCGCGGCTACGCCCGGCGCTTCCTGGACGAGTTCGTCCTGCGCTGGCTGCCCGGCCTCGTGCTGGCATTACGTGATCACGGTCACCCACTCTTCCACGAGCTCGGACAGCTTACGCTGGAGCTCACGCGCGACCATCGGCGCGACCTGATGGACGACCTGGAGCCACCCGACTTCACCCTCCCGGAGCCGCCCGACCTGCTCGACAACCCGCGCACCGGGCTTCGCGATATCGCCGAGTTCTTGCTCGTCCCGGCCTACACTGGCGTGTTTCTGAGCCGCAGCGGCATTCGTTCGCTGTCACATAAGGAGCAGCTGCCCGCAGGATTCGGCTCTCGCAAGAATATGCTGTCGAACCTCCTGCGTTCGGCCGCCAACTACGACGGCATGCAGCAGGTCACCGATGCGCTCATCGAGCTCGTCGCCGACACCCGCGACTCGTGGCGTGCATTCGGCGACAGCGAACTCGCCATCTGCCGCGACATCGCGGATGTCTGGGTCGCACGGCTCGATCACACCGAGGAAACCGTGACGCGCATCAAGTCCGCGCATGCGGAGCTCGCAGCGGCAGAGGAGTCCGATTGAGGTCGAGCGCGATTCTCGCTAGAGTCCTGATCTCGATCACCTCATCAAACTCTGCGGGGAAGCGTGTCTCGACGCCTTATCAAATCTGCATTCGTGCTCGTAATCTTCATGTCTCTTGCGGCTTCGGGATGTCTTCCGCCCTCGTCCGGTGACGGCTCGCCGCCGTGTGAGCGAGATTCAGACTGTGCCGACCAGCAGATTTGTCTCCAGCCGCCAGGTGACAGGAACCGATGCGTCGAGGATTGCACGAACGACTCGAGCATCTGCTCCGAGACGGAATTCTGCAATTCGCGGTACGAACCCAACCCCGCCGAGGAAGACCGTGGTGAGCTGGTGTGCTTTCCGGATACGATTCGCTGCGCCGAACGCGCGGATTGTCCCGGCCGCACGATTTGCGACGAGGAGACCGGACTTTGCGCGCGAGCCGAGGTTAACCACGAGTGCAACTTCGATACGGACTGTCCGGTCGGCGAGCTATGCATGCAGCCGCCGGTCGACTCGAACCGGTGCGTGACTGACTGCACCAACGATGCATCGCTCTGCGGCGGCTCCGAGGGCTGCGTAGAGCGCTACCTCACCGGCGATAGCACCCAGATGTGTATCCCCACCGACGTCTATTGTGACCAGAATGCCGACTGCCCTGGCACTGTCGCTTGTGCGGGATCGGGCTTCTGTGAAGTCGAAGCCGACACGCTCGAGTGCCAATCCGACGCTGACTGCCCGAGTGGCGAAGTCTGCATCGACGGAGCATGTGTGCAGGCCTGAGCCTCGGCATGACCGTGGAGACTCGAACTGTGCGAAGAGTCTCGCGTGTACCATCCGCCAGCGGTGCTCTCGCCTACTCTGTTGTCAGTTTGTCTCGCAGAAAGTCGATGACCTCTTCACGGCCCTGAATCGCGCCCGCCTTGCCCTGATAGCGGCCGGGACGTCCGCCTCCGCGGCCGTCGAGCATCTCGGCGACGTCGTCGCCGTGAGCGTCGACAAATTCAGCCGACGCCGCCAGCAAGAACACACCCTCACCGCTGGGCGACTCCGACGCGGTCAAGAACACGACGTCGGTACCGTCGACGTCGAGAGCGGCCACCGCCACAGCTTCGAGGAATTTGAAGTCTCGCTCGCTTCGATGCGCAGCGACAAAGCGGCCGTTCTGGCGTGCCAGAGCGCGCCCGAGCCGCGCGCTGAGCTCCTCGCGAGCGCTGCGAAGCTCTCTCTGCGCGGTCTTTGCGTCATCGATCAGCTTCGAGATGGTGTGGAGGTAGTCGTCCGGGCCGCAGGATAGAATCTCGTTGATCTGCTCGTGTCTGGCGAGCTCATTCTCCATCCACCTGCGAGCTCGCTCGCCGGCGAGGTAGCTCAGGCGAGTGCCTCCGCGTGCGGCCTCGGTTCCGATGAACTTGATGACCTGGAGTTCCGCAGTCGAGCCCACATGGGTGCCACCGCACGTGTTCAAATCCAGCCCCTGAATCTCCACCAGACGAACCGCCTCGCCGATATCCTCGGGGAGTTTGCGCGAGCGCACCGAGTCCGCGCTCACCTCGTCGCGCTCGACGAAACGAAAGTCCACGGCGACAGCCCGTCGGATCTCCTCGTTCACGCGATCTTCGAGCTGCGCGAGTGTCTTCGGGCCGATCGACTCGGCATCCAACTCGATGGCCGAATACTCTTCTCCGAGGTGGAAGCTCGTCGTCGTCAGCTCGAATTCGTCGTCCGCAATGGCCGTGATGAGGTGCTGAGCTGTGTGCTGCTGCATGAAGTCGAAGCGCCGCGACCAGTCGACTCGCAGCTCGACCTCCTGACCGACCTGTGGAGCGGATGCGACGCGGTGGACGATGGCGCCAGGCGCGTCGCGCTGGACATCCAGCACGTCCAAGCCGCCGAGGGTCCCACGGTCAGCCGGTTGCCCTCCGCCTTCGGCGTAAAAGATCGTCGAATCGAGTACGACCTCGTAGGCACCGTTGGCTTCTCGAACCTCGCGGACCGTGCCGGTCGCGTCTGTGAGGTAGGCGCCATCGGTCTGACAGCGTGACAACTCCATCAAGCATCCTCGTCAGCAAACGCATCCTCGAAGTCCGAAAACGAGTCCTCGTCCAGGTCTAATTGCTCGGCTTCTGGCTCGACGGGATCGTCGAGCTCGATGATCTCTTCGTCGTCTATTTGTT
Organism: Myxococcota bacterium; assembly: GCA_051747295.1. Classification (GTDB taxonomy): domain Bacteria; phylum Myxococcota_A; class Bradymonadia; order Bradymonadales; family Bradymonadaceae; genus JBNJFZ01. Next base: position 14,932 of record JBNJFZ010000043.1, on the reverse strand, counting down.
CATCGGCCGACGCCTCCTCCTCCGCGTCGGAGTCATCGGAGTCGACCGCCTTGATCTGCGCCCCTTCAGACGTGACGACGACCGACCAACTCCGACCGGTGATCTGCTCGGCAGCCTGTAAGACCGCAGCGAGGTCGTCGAGGTATTCGAGCTCCAAAAAACCAGCGATATAGCCGCGTGCTTCGTCCTCGTGCGAAAGCAACCCGGTCTCCCGGGCGGACTGATCACCGTCGGCAGGCTTCACGGCTGGGTGCTCGGCTGTTTCACGCTTCTCATCCGACATACTCAGGAGCCTCCGTCGAGATACTTCGCTTCGATCTCCAGCATCTTGTTCAGCCGTCGTTTGTGCCGATCGACCCCCGAAAAGCTGGCTCCGAGGAACGCGCGGACCAGCTCGCCGACGACCTCGATACCGACCACTCGTGCGCCGATACACAAGACGTTCATATCGTCGTGCTCGACGCCCTGCCCTGCTGAATATGTATCGTGACAGGTGCAGGCTCGCACACCCGGAAATTTATTGGCGACGATCGTGACTCCGACACCGCTTCCGCACATCAGGACCGCACGCTCGGCCTCACCGCTGGACACCAACTCGGCGCCCCTCGCGGCAAAGTCCGGGTAGTCGACCGACTCGGGACTATCCGTCCCACAGTCGACGACCTCGTGCCCCGCGGCGCGGATTTCCTCGACAACTCTTGGCTTGGCGGCAAACCCACCGTGATCACATGCGACTGCTACTTTCATGAGGGTTTCTCGTCTCGAAGTACAAAATTGAGCTGGCCGCGAATGCTCTCGAGTGTCGGGCGCTGCCCTACCCGCCGACCAGGAGGCGGACCAGGAAGAGCGAGAGGTCTTCCCAGAATGTGATAACCATCAACGTGCCCAACAACAAGAAGAGGAAGGGCAACGCGGTCTTGTACAAGTAGACCACCGGCTTGTCGAAGGCCAGCGATGATATAAAGAGGTTCAGCCCCACAGGCGGCGTGATATAGCCGATCTCGAGGTTGGCCAGGAAGATGATCCCGAGGTGAACGGGGTCGACTCCGAACTCGAGCGCGATCGGCGTAATCAGCGGCACGACGACCGCGATGGCACTGAAGATATCCATCATGCAGCCGACGATGAGCAGGAACACCGTCAGGCAGAGCAAGAAGGTGGTCTTGCTCTCGATATACTGCTCGATGAAGCCCAGCATCTTCATCGGCACCTGCTCCTGAATCAGGTAGTTCGTCAGGCCCATCGCCACGCCCAGAATCAGCAGGATCGCGCCGACCATCACCATCGACTCGCGCACGACCTCCGCGAGGTCTTCGCGCTCCGGATCGTCATTGGGCAGTAGCGTGATGTCTTTGATGATGAAGACCTCGACGACCAGGACGTAGATCGCCGCGATGGCGGAGGCCTCCGTGATCGTGACGAATCCGCCGTAGATGCTCACCAGCACCACAACCGGCACCATCAGCTCCCACTTTGCCTCCCACAACGCACTCAGCGCTTTGGCACCATCAAACTCGGTCTTCTTCACGTCCGAACGGACGCCGACAATCACCGAATAGACCGCCAGCACGCCCACCATGAGCATGCCCGGGAGGATGCCGGCCACGAACAGCTTGTCGATGCTCGTCATCGCCACGATGCCGTAGAGGATGATCGGCAGCGACGGCGGAAAGAGCAGCCCGATCGACCCGCTCGAAGTGATCAAGCCGTGGCTGAATTGCTCGGGATAGCGCTCGTCGACCATCATCGGGAACAAGAGTCCGCCCAGGGCGATAATCGTGACCCCCGACGCGCCGGTAAATGTCGTAAAGAAGGCACAGGACGCGATCACGACGATCGCCAGGCCGCCCGGCATCCAGCCCAACAGCGCCTGGCTGACCCGCACCAGTCGGTCTGCGGCCTTGCTCTTCGCCATCAAAAAGCCGGCGAAGGTAAACAGCGGAATGGTGATGAGGTGAGGGTTGGTCGCGAGCTTGTAGTGCTCCTCGGTGAGTACCACCAGGCCGGTGCCCGACAGCGCAAACATCACGAGCGCGAGCGCGGCGAGCACGACGAAGAGCGGCGTCCCCAGAATCGCCAGGATGAACAGAATAATGCCTGCGAGTGCTGCTATCATACCGCACCTCCCGCAGCCGCTTCGGCCGTCGTCGCGTCCCCGCCGTCGCCACCCTCCTCATCGTCTAACGCCTCGTCATCGATGGCGAGCACCGTCGATTCGTAGACTCGGATCGCAAAGTGCAGCGCGAGCAGCCCGAAGCCGATGGGGAACGCCAACTGGAACGTCCACTCCTCGGCCCACGGTAACAACTCGCTGGGATACGCGAGCCCGATCTCGACGAGGTCCCAGCCGGCGACGGCCAGGACCGCGCAGACGCCGACCGACACAAAGCTGGTGATGGCGTCGACGATGTGGCGCGGTCGGCCTTCAAGGAGCTTGCCGACCGCGTCGATCGTAATGTGGTTACGCCGTCGAGCCGCCAGCATCGCCCCGAGGAATCCAGTGATGATGACGAGTTGGCGAAGCAAGACGTCGATCCACGCCAGCTTCATCGAGTCGATGACGCCGACCATGGTGCCGGCGAAGCTGCCCACGGGCGGGGGACCGCCCTCGAGTTCCGTAATCTCTTCAGCCGCCTCTTCGGCCACTGCAGCCGCTCCTAGCCCCTCGGTAGCCCCATCAGCCTCCTCGTCGGTCGAGCCGTCATCGCTGTCGTCCGCGGCACCGAAGCCGCCACCGATTTCGTCGTCGGCTTCTTCATCCTCGGGCTCTTGCGCTTCGGCCGCCCCTCCAAAGCCACCTTCGAAGCCTCCTTCGTCCTCTTCGGGGGCTTCGGCAGCGTCATCGGCGCCTCCAAACCCTCCTTCGAACCCGCCTTCGTCTTCAGCGCTTTGCTCCGATGGCGCGCCGAAGCCGCCACCGATTTCGTCGCCCGACTCATCGGGCGCCTCATCCTGCACGGGTTGGTCGTTCTCCGCCGGGGCCTCCTCGGTCGTCACCGGCGGACCGCTCGTCAGCAATTGGCTCTGCCACGGCACCAGGAGGTTCCGGTACGTGACGTTGTAGCCCGCTAAACCCAGCATGATGATGACGCAGGCCACCAACAACCAGGTTTCGACGCGGATGAGTTTCTTTTCGAGATCGAGGATGGTCTCGAGCATGAGGGCTCTCGAGAGGTAAGAGAAAGCGGGACCGGGAACCCGGCCCCGCGACTATCGGCTCAGCGAACCGCCTTGAGATGCTTCAACATCGTGTCGACGAGCGACTTGGGGAAGAGGTCCCCGGTCAGATCTTTACGCGTCTTATCGGCGATCTGGTTCCACTCGTCCTTGTCCTCGGGATTCACGACCTTGATGCCGGCCTTTTGAATCGTCGAGATCGCCTTTTTATTGTCCTGACGAATCTGCTTGAGCAGCTTCTTGCCTTCGTCGTCGGCGATCTTCTTGACGACTTTCCGGTGTTCGTCCGGGAGCTTATCGAGCGCCTTCTCGGTCACGATCAGCGCGCCGATGACCACGGCGAGTCGATAATTCGTGACGTACTTTGCCTTGGTGTACCACTGGAGCGCCACGGCGCCATACGGAGAGTTGAGGAACGCGTCGATGACCCCGGTCGAGAGGCTCGACATCACCTCGGGAACCCCCAGCGGCACCGCGTTGACGTTGGCCACCTCCATCACCGACTTGGTGATCGGGTCGGCATCCCAGACCCACGGCTTGGTCTTCTTGATATCGCCGGGAGACTTCACCGGCGTGTTGGAAAACAGGTAGTTAAACCCGACGTCACCCCAGTGAAGCAGGTGAAATCCCTTCTCATCGAGCATGCCCTGGAACGTCCCGGACATCTTGTCTCGCACGTAGTCGAGCTCCTTGTAATCACGGAACGTCAGCGGCAACTGCAGCACGAGGAGTTGCTTCTCGATCTCCCCCAGACCCACGCTGGTGAGCGCACCACCGTCGAGCTGCCCGGTGCGCATCTTGCGGACCATCGCCGATTCGTCGCCCATCACCCCACCCGGGTAGATCTTGAGGCCGACCTCTCCGTCGGTCTCCTTGCGGATCTGGCGGTCCATACGCTCGAACGCATTCATCCAGCTCGAGCCCTTAGGGGCCAGAGTGGCGATCTTGAGCTCGTATTTGGGCTTCGCGACCGCCTGGCCACTCAGCACGAGGAGCGCGAGCGACGCGGCTACCAGGCCGAGCCCGAGACGCGCGATTTTCGAGATAATTGAACGGGACATAAGTCGTCTCCCTGACTGATGACAAACTGCGAGTGCATTTAGTGTCGTGAGAATCATTCGGCGTCGGGCGCCTCTTCCGCGCTGGCATCGTCCGATGCTTCCTCCTCGCCCGACGCATCGGCCTCGGCCTCGTCGGTCGGGGCGGGATCTTCGCTCGAAGTGTCTTCATCGGGTGCATCGTCAGCCGTGTCTTCCGACTCGGTCCCCTCGAATCCACCACCGTCACCGAAACCACCGGTGCTTCCAGGCTCGGCTTCGGCCGGCACTTCGTCAGCGGGTTCATCGACCGAATAGAACAGGTCGTCGATGCGCTCCCCCCAGTATTGCGCCCGGTCCAGCGCCACTTCGTTGTTGAGTCGAACGTTCTCATGCTGTTCGACGTTCACGTCCCGCATTCCATTCAACAGGCGCTCGAACAGCTCCCGGTCCTGGACCTGCGTGGCGTAGAAGCGCGCGTAGAGGAAGGGGATCATCAGGTTCTTCTTCCCATTTTGCTCCATCGCCTTCTCGAAGTGCTCCTTCGCCTTGTCCGGCTTGCCTCCGAACATCGGTGGTCGCGAGGCGTAGTAGACGCCGAAGAACATATGGGGACCCGAGTAGAAGAACTCCTCATCGAGATCGATGACCCGCCGCATCATCACCTCGACGATGGGCAATGCAGCGACCATGTCGGAGTCGTGTTGGGCGAGGTTCGCGGCTGAACCCCAACCGTAGGCGGCCCAGAAGAGGCCGGGGACGTCGTCTTCATCCATCTTCGCGAGCTTCTTCTCGACCTTCTGGAGCTTCAGGTTCTCCGCGGCCTTGCGAAAGTCCTCATCGAGCAATCGAAGCCCGTAGTTACGCGACTTCATGTAGCCCTTGACCGCGCTCTCCTTGAGGCTGTCGATCCGCTCTTCCGATGCGTGCTCGATCTGCGCGCGCTCCAGGTCAGCTTCGACGAACGCAAATGTGTAGGAAAAATAGCCCTTCGCGAGCATACGGAGCAGCTTCTCGTTCTCCGGGTCGCTCTCGAGGAAGGTCTCGATGGTCTTGAGACTCCCGGGAAGCGCATCTCTGGCGAAAGACGGATCCGGGTCCCCCTCGAGGGCCTGCTGTCCATCCCAGAGGACGTTCGCCGTCTGACGAACTGTCATCTTCTGCAAGCTGCAGCCCGACAACGCGACACCGACCACCACGAAGAGCACGACCGTCGACCATCGACTCGTCGCTGCACCGAGAAAGCTCAAAGCCGTCCGTCCATTCATTCATTCGCTCCGCACATAGGCGCTGCCGCTCGAGCCGTCCGGCCATCCAAAAGGGCCGGGTATCAGGTCTCTCGTCCGGAATGGCCGAGCAGACCGAAGCGCTTTGAATCCAAAATCATCGATGACCTTTCGAGTGAGCGGATTATGTCAGTCAGTTCGGGGGCGTGCAAGGGCCTTGAACAGCGATTCATGTGCTGCTGTCTTCACCGACGCCATCGAGCGCGTCGACCAACCGAGCGGCGACTTCACTCGCCTCGTCGGCGGTCGCGCAGATCGAGCTACCGCGCTTCCAGCCCAGGCGAACCTCGTCGAGCTCTTCGAGCGCTCGCGCCAGCGCGACGGCATTCCACCCCACGCGCTCGACGGACGTCCCGTCTAGCAGCGCGAGCGCCCGGTCGATCAGCTTGCCCATACCGCGCTGCATGCTCTCGGGCGCCCTGCCCTGGCGTGCCTGGTCGATCTTGTAGGCCGCTGCCGCGAACTGGATCAGCGCCTGTGTCGCATCCCGCGCCTGCCCCTCCGAAGTCGCGTGCCACACCTGCTCGAGTTGCTCGTGCGCATCCCAATACGCGCGCTCTCGAATTAGTTTCAGCCCGTTTTGCCACGCTGTGGTCATCGGTCCTGTCGGTAGTCGGTAGTCGGTAGTCGGTGGTTGGTAGTCGGTGGTTGGTGGTTGGTGGTTGGTGGTTGGTGGTTGAAGAGGTGGTGCAAGACAGCCGAGGCTGGTCCTACTTGAAAACGGATTTCAAAATCACACTTGACTGGAAATTGAAATTCGATA
>JBNJFZ010000043.1:5366-8569 GCA_051747295.1 Myxococcota bacterium | reverse complement strand
GGTGGTTGGTGGTTGAAGAGGTGGTGCAAGACAGCCGAGGCTGGTCCTACTTGAAAACGGATTTCAAAATCACACTTGACTGGAAATTGAAATTCGATATCAATATCGAGCGTTATAGATGACGAAGCAAGGTGCACGGTCCTTGATAAGTCTCCAAAGGGAAGAACACCATGAGTATTGAGAAGTTTTTGGGATACCTCGCCGGCGACGATGAGAACAGTCGAGTCGAGCTGGTACAGGTCGGTCAACCCGGCCAGACACCCACGCTCGAGATGCGCTATCAGCGCGAGGGCGGCTCTCTGGGGTGGGTCACGCAGAAACGAATCAAACTGGCGCCCGGACAGGTGGCCGATCTGCGCAGCGCGCTCAACCTCATGGACCGCGACGCCCGCGACGCTGAAATCAGCGCAAAGCGAAAAGCCAAGTCGCGCTCCCTTACCCTCGTAGACATCGACCAGGAAGAGCGCAGCTCGGGCTGAGAGGAAAACACGCCGAATGTAGACGCAGAGCCGACGTCCCGCCTGGGGCGCCGGCTTTTGTCGTTCTTGTCTCGAGTTTCAGGCGTCGTGGTCGAGGGCAACCACCGCGTTTCGGCCGGCATCTTTTGCCTGGTAGAGAGCCTCATCGGCACGATTGATCAGCGCGTCGATGTCTCGGTCGGCCGGGCTGAGCTGGACGACCCCGATGCTGATCGTGACGTGAATCATGCCCGACCGCGTGTCGACCTCGGTGTCGTCGACGCTCTCGCGAAGACGCCCGGCCACGTTCTCCGCCGCCTTGCGCAGAGATGTCTGGGGAAGGACAGCCACAAATTCTTCGCCGCCGTAGCGCCCGAGGATGTCACCCTCGCGCAGACAGTCAGCACACGTGCGAGCCACCTCACGCAGCACCGCATCTCCCACAGCGTGGCCGTGCTGGTCGTTCACGCTCTTGAAATGGTCGATATCCAACATCAAGGCGGACAACGGATAGCCGTAGCGCTTGGCGCGGTTGAACTCCCGAGCCGCGAGGTCGAAGAATCGCCGGCGATTCGCAATGCCGGTCAGCTCGTCGATCGTGGCCAGTCTCTGGACCTCGTCGAAGAGCTTCGCGTTCTCGAGCGCCACGGCCGCCTGTCCGGCCAGGGTCATCGCGACCTCGATCTCGTGCTCCGCGAATGGGTCCCCTTTTCGCTCCAGCGCGATGATCCCGACCAGCTCGTCGCGCGCCAGAATAGGTACGCCGAGCCAGGACTCGTCGGGCTCACCCCCGGAGTCCACGTGTAGCTCGGGGCGGTGAGACGGCGACGTCACGAGTCGCTCGCGGGTCTCCGCGACACGCTGGAGGCGAGGATCATCGAGCGTCTCACCACCGGATTCGTCCCCGGAGGTCTTCTCGACCACGATCTCCACCGACGTCGGGGTGCCCATCAGCGCGACAGCACGGTCGGCCTCCACGGCCTCGACCACCCCGTTGAGCAGGTGATCGAGCACCTCGGTCGGCTCGAATGTCGAGCTCATCGCACTCGTGGCGCTGCGGATAACCTCGGCCAGCTCTCGGCGCTGGCGTTCGGACTCGACCTGCACCTCGAGCAGCGCCGCTCGCGCGGTTTCCTGCGAGACCGCGATGTGACTGGAGATCGCCATCAGGATCTCGACATCCTCCCAGGAGAACACTCCGCGTGCGACCCGACTGTCGACGTAGACCACCCCGAGAAAGCGGTCACGAATGGCCAGCGGCACGGCCATCAGGCTTCGTATTTCGTGCTCGCGAGCATCCGGATACTGGAGCAACTCGCTCTCCTTCGCCCCCGCAGACACCACGGCCGCTCGTGTCTTTCCGACCTGCTCGACAGCGTGCTCACTGAAGCTGGTCGAGTCGGCGAGCGAGTGGCCCTCGACGCTTCGACCCGCGACCAGGAGGAGCTCGTCGTCCTCCTCGATGAACAAGAACGCGCGCTCGGCACCGAAGATCCGGACGATCTCGTCCAGCGCCACCCTGGCCTGTTCGTGCGGATCGAAGACGGTCCCCGAGGCGATGCTGACCTCCAGCAGCGCGTCCAGATAACGCTGTAGCTTCAGCGATTCGGCGTCCGTCGACCCCTCGGAGGCCGAGCGCGAGCCGGTCGTACTCGCCGAGCGGGAGGAGCTATCGCGGTCGAGTCGCTCGAAGAAGTCGAACTCGATCTGGAGGTCACGAGCACGCGCCTCCCAGCCGTAGTCCTGGGCGATTGCGTGGGCTCGACGCGCCCGCCGACGCGCCGAGTCGGCATAATCGGTCTCCTTCAAAAGGCGAGCTCGCCGCACCTCGACCTCGAAGTTACCCCACGGGCTGTTGCAGATATCCGCGAGACGCTCGCCCTCGGTCAACAGCGACATCGCGCGGTCGCGGTCCCCGCGCAACATCTCGTAGTCGGCACGAATGACATAGGCGTGGAGGCGATGCTGCGGAGTCTCCGCCGTGCGCTCGAGCTCGTCGAGCGCCTTGCGCAGGCGCCGCTCGGTGCGACTCTTCTCGGTGCGAATCGCCCGGCGAAACTGCTCGAGCCGAGCATACGCCTTGTAGACGTAGAACCTTCGAATCTGATGCGGCACGCGGTCTGGACGCAGGCCGAGCGCGTCCCACTGCCGAATCACGTCGCTGATCTCATCGCCGTAGTTGCCGCACTCGAAGTGCACGATGAGTTCGTAGCCGAGCGCACTCGTCAGTCCCAGGCCGCGGTCCTCACTTCGCTCCAGGATCTCCCGGGCGTCGTCCATCAGCTCGCGCGCCGAGACCCCGTCGCCAGTCCACGCACGCGAACAGGCCTTGAGACACAGTCCGTACACCCGCTCGAGGTGTACGATCTCGGAGTTTCGCTCGACGTGGTCGGTCTTCTCGAGGATACGCTGCCCCCAGGACTCGACCTCGACGGCGAATCCTCGATCGAGCAGCAACCCGCCCAGCTCGCCGCAGACCGTGACATACTCCCAGAGCTCCAGCCATACACCCCGATGGCGAATGGTGTCTCGCAACATCGCCTCGGCGCGAGGAGCCTCGCCCAGGAACTCGTAGATGGTTCCGTCGAACCAGTGGGCCCGCGCTGCGACTCGCGGGTTCCCGAGTGCATCGGCCTCGGCCACGATATCATTGACGTGCTCGATCGCGGCATCCCGACGCTGGAGCATCGCGAGCAATACGCCGTACGTGAGCTCCGAGCGTATCCGGGCGGGGCTCGGCTGCAT
>JBNJFZ010000043.1:0-5266 GCA_051747295.1 Myxococcota bacterium | reverse complement strand
CCCATCGCGGAGCGCAGGCCGGCCAGCATCGGCAGATCGTACTCGTCGGCGACGTCGCACGCCGTGGACAGAAAGCGATACGCGTCATCGAAGGCATTGTCGCTCAACGCGACCCGGCCCGCCTCGAAATTCGTGGTAAAGACGCGCTCTGGCGCACGAGAGATATATCCCGCTGCGTAGTGGCGTGCGAGGTCGTAGACATCGCGCTGGGCGAGCTCTCGGCCGTCGAGGGTCTCGGCGAGCTTCTGATGCGTGGCTCGCCGTGATTGGTCGTCGAGTTGGGAGAGCAACGACTCACGAAGTCGTGTGTGGAGAAACGAGTACGTCTCGTCGGCCACATATTCGATGATCCGCGCGGCCACGGCCTCCGAGATCGCATCGACAAAAGACGCGTCTCGCTCTCCGGCACACAACAGATCGAGGGAGAATCGCTGCCCGATGACCGCGGCCTCGAGCAGCAACTCACGTGCCGGCTGCGAGAGTTCTCCGACGCGCCGAAGCACCAGGTGCATCACGTCGCCTGGCAGGTCGAGGTCGTCCAGGCCGGATGCATCGACCCGCCACCCGTCTTTTATCGGCCGCAAGAGCCCCGCATCGAGCATGGCGTGCAGGTATTCTTTGACCGCCAGCGGCGAGCCATTGGCGCGGGAGGCAATCTGTTCGACAACCGCGTCGTCCAGGCCCGTCCCGCCGAGTTCAGCCCTCACCAGCTCACCCACGGCTGCCACGCTGAGCGGCCCGAGGTTCAGTCGCGTGATCGAGATGCGTCGCGTGTCGCCGAAGTACGTATCGGGCCGTTCATCGACCGTCGGCCCGGTACTGATCGTGCACACCAACAACACATGCCGCTGCCTGAGCTCGCGGGCGACCTGCTCCAGGACGTCGCGGCTGGCATCATCGATGCGTTGGACCGAGTCGATGATGAGCACCACCGGGTGTTCGGCCGTGGCCAGGTGCAAGAAGAAGTTGGCCGCTGCCTCCGAGAAACGCGCATGCGAGGTCGCATTCTCCTGAACCAGGCTGCCTGCCTCATCGGGCATGTCTGACACCGCCAGCGCCCGGCGTGCGAGGATCGGCATGTGCTCGACGCCCGTCTGGTGAAAGTGCTCCTCGACCGAGTCACGCGTCTGCGCATCAAACCCCGAGATATCCTGCATCGCCCCGCGCCCGGCTCGTCGGAGCACGCCGAACGGCGTCGGATTGTCTTCGCGACACGCCCCCGAAAACACGAGGGCATTCGGGTCGCCCTTGCGAATATGCTTCTCGAGCTCCTGCGCGAGGCGCGTACTGCCCATGCCCGGCTCGCCGCTGATCCAGCAAACGCTCCCGCGACCGGTCTTCGCCGCTCGCCAGGCCGAGGCGAGCCGTCGGTACTCGGTGCCTCGCCCGAACAGCGGCGTTCCGGGTTCGCGGTGGGCCAGCCCGGCGGCGACGCCCAGCTTGATACTCTCACCGGCATCGAGCTTCTCGTTGAGCGCGTCGAGGCGCTCTAGATCCGCCAGGAGTGCCTCGCAATCCGGGTAGCGGTCGTCGGGATCCTTCTCCAGCAGTCGCTCGATGATCCTGGCGAGCGCCCCGGAGATGGCGTCGTTTTGCTGCATGATGGACGCGGGTCGCTCGACCGCGTGCAGGCGGACCAATTCCGAAGCATCGTTCGACTCGAAAGGAGGACGCCCTGTTGCACACTCGTAGAGGACCACACCCAGCGAGTAGAGGTCTGCGCGCCCGTCAACCGGGCGCTTGAGCATCCCCGTCTGCTCCGGAGAGCTGTACTTGAACGTCCCGACGATCGAACTCGAGTTGGCTTCATCGACCGTGCGAGCGGCGAATCCAAAGTCGATGAGCTTGATCGCGCTATCTTCTTCGCGAATCAGGATGTTACCGGGTTTGATATCGCGGTGGACCACGCCGTGTCGGTGGACCTGCTCCAACGCGCCGGCCACGGTTCGCGCGATATCGACGATGAGCGACTCCTCGAGCTTTCCCTCATCCTCGATGACCGTATCGAGGGTTGGGCCGCTGACGTACTCCATCACCAGATACGAGCGCCCATCGGGGGGCAACTCACCCGCCTCGATCACCGTGGCGAGCCCCGGGTGATGAAACCGGGCGAGCACCGCCGCCTCCCGTCGATATCGGCGCATGCCGCGATCATTGTCGGCGCGGGGCTTGACCTTGCGGACCTTCACAGCCACCACCGAGTCCTCGAGCATGGCCTTGTAGACGATGCTGTGCGCGCCACGGCCGATCTCGCCGAGGATCTCCACGCCCGGAATATCCAGGCCGTGGATGGCTTCAGATGTAGCGGCGTGTGACATACTTGCAGTGCGCAGTTCGAGGACGGGCCCCGTTTACGTACGGCGATTCCTGGGTTGTGGGCTGAGCGTGACGCAAATGTAGGCGATTTTTAACCGCGTTGACAATCTCGATGCGAATCATCGCCGAATCTCATTCGCATCGAGCTTCACTAAAACAACGCAGCGCATGCCGATTTCATTCACGCATCGGTGGCGTCGAGCCAGCGCGCTTCTGGGCATGCGAGCGTTGCTGTGGCACCATGCGCGCTCCGAGACACCGCAGAAATACTCGAGCCGTATCTATCCAAGGACTCGCACCACGATGAGCCATCGCGACGACCCGGCAAACGACAACGCTCTCTCGGCTGGACGGCGACTCCTGCGCGTCGGACGGCGCACTGGCCTCCTGCGCGAGATCCTCTCGGCGAAGACGCCGCAGTTGGCGTACCGAAGCGCCAAGTTCGGCCTCAGCGTGCGAAGTGTCCACGCCCTGCACGCCGTCTCGCATCCGAGTCGCCTGGCCGTCGTCGACGAACACCGCTCGGTGACCTACGGCGAGGCCGACCTCGAGATCAACCGCATCGGCAATGCGCTGCGCGAGCGCCTCGCCGTGCGCAGCGGGGACCCCGTCGTCTTGATGATGGAGAATCGCTGTGAGTACCTGCTCTCGTGGTTCGCGCTCTTTCGTATCGGGGCCTCCGGCGTGCATGCCAGCTACCGAATGACCGCCGAGGAACTCGAGTATCAGGTCGAGCACAGCGGTGCCTCGATCCTGATCGTCTCCGAAGCTGCGCTCGAGGCGGCCCGCACCCTGCGATCACAGCGGCCGGACCTCGACCTCGAGCTCATCGTGGTCTCCAACGGCGAGGACGTTTTCGAGTCAGAGTGGGGCTACCAGGCATTTCAGGCCGGCGCCTCCGAGCGCTTTGCCGAGCCGGAGCGCCGTGCGGACGGCGATTCTCGAAGCGACAATATCGTCTACACCTCCGGCACGACGGGAAAGCCAAAGGGGACCGTTCGAAACTTCGCATCATTCGGGATCAACGAGCTCACGCGCATCGTCGACCGCCTGCCGCTCGAAGTCGGCGACAAGCACCTGCTGGTCGCGCCGATGTATCACAGCGGCGGTCAGGTCTTCTGCCTGATGCACGCCGCACTCGCGGCTACGATCTACATGCGACCGAAATTCGACGCGGAAGATGCGCTCGAGAGTCTGCATAAATGGGACATCGACAGCGCGTTCATGGTCCCCACGATGATTCGACGCGTGCTCGACCTCCCGGACGATGTTCACCGCGCGAACCCCGCAAGCGGATTGAAGGCACTCGTCTCCGGTGCCGCCCCGTTCCCACAGGACTTGCGCCGCCGAGCCATCGAGCGATTCGGCGCGAGCGCGATTCATGACTTTTACGGCGCGACCGAGATCGGCTGGGTCACGCTCATCACCGGCGAAGAGATGCTCGAGCGCCCCAGTAGCGTCGGGCAGCCGCTCCCGGGTCAGCACGTCTATATACTCGACGACGACATGAATGTGCTGCCTCCCGGAGAGGTCGGCACGATCTATGTGGCCAACGAACAGAAGATGAGCGGCTATCTTCGCGACCGCGAGGCCAACGACGAGACGTTCGTCGGAGACATGGTCACCGTCGATGACCTGGGCTACCTCGACGAGGACCACTACCTGTACCTGGCCGGCCGCTCCCGCGACATGGTGATCTCGGGCGGCGTCAATATTTACCCCGTTGAAATCGAGGATGTGCTCGTCCAGCACGAGTCGGTCCAAGATGCAGCCGTGATCGGTGTGGCCGATCGAGAATGGGGAGAGCGGCTCGTCGCGATCTTGGTCGGCAGCGACGACCTCGACCTCGATGAGATCGAAGCGTTCGCGCGCGGACACCTCTCGTCGCACAAAGTTCCGCGCCAATGGGACGTCCTGGACGAGCTCCCTCGCAACCCCACCGGAAAAATCCAGAAAAACGAGCTCGAGCAGCGCTACAACAACGCTTAGCGATAGCAGCCGAGGCGCGTCGGATCTGAAAAAATTTAGATCCATGTCGCGAGCTCTGCGTTTGAGCCCAACACAATCGATGACGATGTGTTTGCTCGAACCAGGGAGTTCCCATGAACCGCTCGACCGTGACTCGACTGCTCGCCCTTCTGTGCTGCGTGACGCTACTCGGCGCCTGCGCAGCGCCATCTAAATCCCTCGACCCGAAAATGGAGGCCATGGCCGTCCAGAACGGGAGCGCCAGCCAGCCCGAAAAACTCGAGGACAATCATTTTCGTACGGACCGCACTGGAAATCTGAGCGAGGAGGATCTCAAGCGCATCCTGGACTCGCCCATCTTCCTGGAAGAGGAGACGCGCCTCGGCGTCGTGCCCGTGGCGACGGCTTACCAGGTCGACCAGGACCTGCCGGTCAACGACGTGCCGCACAAGCTCGGCAACGCCCTGGAGGATACCGGATTCTTCGAAGTCGCCACGGAGGTCGCCACCGACTGGCAACGCGACCGAGGCATCGCCGGGCTGCGCGAGCTCGCCGCCCGCTACAGGGTCAAATACCTGCTCCTGTACCGGCACCGCTTCGAAGAACGCGCTCGAACGAATGCATGGGGATGGACGATGCCCACAGTGCTGGGGGTCTTCGCGACGCCGCACCGCACCGTCGAGATGGCGGGCGTGATGGAAGCGACGCTCTTCGACGTCCGCACCGGCACGATCCTGTTCACGGCTTACCAGCGCGTCCACGACGAGGACGCCATGAGCATCTGGCACGGAAAGCACAAGCGGCGAGAGATGAAGGCCGGCCTGCTGGACAGAGCGACGGACGACTTGCAGGAAAAGGTCACCGAAAAGGTCCGTCGACTGGTCGCATCTCGCCCGACGGAGGGTTCGGACACCAGTCGCGCCAGCGACGACGATTCGAGCGCGCCTCGCGGCTCGGTCACGCATATGAGCGCCACGGGCGA
>JBNJFZ010000042.1:33323-36765 GCA_051747295.1 Myxococcota bacterium | reverse complement strand
CACATGGCGAGCGTCTTGCCCGGGCAGTACGGGCTGTAGATCTCCTGGCTGACCTCCTGGGTCATCTTGGAGACCTCTCCCTCGCTTCGTTTGCCGTGTTCCTCTTGTGCGGACACCGGCGTCGCCAGGAAAGCGAGCACGAGCGCGAGCGCGGGGAATAGCCATATTTTTGCAAGATGTTGGCGCATTATGTCTCGATGGAGTTCGAGTCGGAGTCGATAGTGCTTGTGCCAAGCCAGCCTTCGAGAAGTCTGCGTGCGCGATCGCTGGCGTCGTCGCGGCTCGTGATTCGGTATTCGTCGTGCGGTTTCTCGCCGAGTTCGACGTCGATCTGGCGCAATTCGCCCCGGCGAAACACGTGAAGAGGCACGGAGTCACCGGGCTTTCTGTCCTCGATAGCGTTGGCCAGATCATCCTCGATCTTCCAACGATCGAAAGCGACAATTTCATCCCCCGCGTATAACCCCGCGCGATGGGCGGGGCTGTCAGCGGGAACCGAAATCACTTTCGTCCGCCCTGACTCCGCTCGGGTTTGAACGCCGAGCCAGGCGCTGGACTCCTCATTCGAGTGGCTCCGGCGAAGCGCGAGACCGACCGGTTCGAGCAAATCGGTCCAGGCGAAGTCCGCCGTCCCGCGAATATACTTGTCGAAGAACGTTTGAAAATCCGCGTCTGCGATATCCTCTACGATCGACTGATAGGCGCCTTCCGGGTAGCCGGTATCGTCGGCCAGATAGTAATGCTCCCAGAGGTGACGCAACACGTCGTCGAGGCTTCGGTCGCCGTCCGTCGCGCGACGGATCTGGAGATCGAGCATCGCGCAGATGAGCTCGCCCTTGAGATAATAGGAAACCGTGGAGTTCACGGTATGTTCGTCGGGGCGATACAGCTTGACCCAGGCATTGAAGCTGGCGTCTTGCACGGAGTGGACGTACCGCCCGGGAATCTGCTCGTAGCGCTTGATCCGGTCGGCGAGTCGTTTGGCGTACTGGTTGGGTGAGATCAACTCGGCCCGAAGGAGCCCCAGCGTGTCGTAGTAGCTCGTGACTCCCTCCACGGTCCACAGGTCGCGCGTGTAGTTTTCGCGCTGGTAGTCGAACGGGCCCAGGCGCTCCGGCCGGATACGCTTGACGTTCCACACGTGGAAGTGTTCGTGGCAGACCAGCCCCAGGAAGTTCGTGTGACCGTCATCGGGCCCGCCGATCTCGGCCTCGCAGCGAAATCCATCCTGTCGATAGATAAGCGCGGTGGAGTTGAGGTGCTCGAGGCCCCCGCGCTGATCTTCGCTGAGGAGCGTGATGAACAGATAGTCGTCGTAGGGCAGCGAGCCGAAGATGCTTCGGTTTGCTTCGACTACCCTGGGGAGGTCGCGGGCCAGCTTCTCGCGATCGTAGTTGCCGCGGCCCCAGAAGACCATGCGGTGGCGCTTGCCATCGACCACGAAGTCCAGCGGGTCGTGGTCGCCCATCTCGACCGGTGCATCGAAGAAGACATCGAAGTTGGGCGCGCTGAAGCGGTTCCTCGCACCGTCGATCTCGGTCAATCCGGTGTAGACCTGCCAGTCATAGCCGTCGGGGACCTCGACAGTGAGTTCGATCTCGTCGCCGAGTCGACCCTCGGGGTACATATAGGTGGCGACGCCGGCAAAAAACGCGTGGGTGTCGTCGACATGATTCGCTCGCACGTTCAGGTCGTGCGCGAAGAGTTCATACTCGACCACCACGCTCGACGCATGAGAGGCATCGACCCGCCAGGTCGCTTTCGTCGTTTGCCGAACGTCGCGCTTGTCTCCGTCTTCGGCGTGAGCGCGGATATTCTGTACGTGTCGCGGGTACTCCCGAATCAGGTAGCTGCCCGGGCTCCATACCGGCATATTGAGATCGACGTGGTCGTCATCGGCGAGCCCGAGGACCTCCATCCTGACGTGCAGGAGGTGATCGTTGGGGTTCGGGACAGATACTGTGAAGCGAATCGGTGCGCTCATGTGCGGAAATCACGGGCTGGGGTTCGGACCAGAATTTGCTGCCGCGGCAGAATTACACGAATTGGCCTCAATTTTGAACCGAACGTGCTGAATTGTTTGCTGTGCCGCGACGGCAACTCGGTGGTTCGAGCCCCGAAGGATTCATCGACAGAGGCAATTCTGACCGATCGGACAACACTGTGTTCCACCGCAGATGCATTCCTCGTTGGTGCCACAAATGACGGTGCAGTTTCCACCGCCTCCGGTGTCGCAGGTGTTCCCCGAGCACGTGCCGAGGGCGTTCGACGTCGAGCAGCCGTCGCCGTCATTGCAGTCGCTCTCACTACACCCGGTCACGCCGTCACAGTCGTAGTCGACCGACTCGGAACAGAACAGGCTCTCGGCCCCTGGGTAGATATTGCTATCCGAGTCGTCGCAGTCTCCAGTCTGCGTGGCGGTATAGTCACCTGTGGGGCTGCAGCGGGTCCTGCTGGAGCTGGTCCCATAGCCGTCTCCGTCCCCGTCGAAGTAATAGGTGGTCTTGACGTTTTCGTCGACGGTGCCGTCGCAGTCGTTGTCTTGCCCGTCACATGTCTCGGTGGACGGGCTCGTCGCCCCCTGGCAGCTGCCCCATGAGCCGCTCGAGCACGTCTCGGTGCCCTCGCTGCAGACGCCGGTATTGGTGCCACAGGTCCGCGTCAGGTCCTCGTCGACGGTGCCGTCGCAGTCGTTGTCGATGCCGTCGCAGGTCTCGGTGGATGGGTTGCCGGGCGTGGCGTCGCAGACCAGGCCGCCGCCGCTGGAGTTGCAGACGAGCGCTCCGGAACGCTCGCAGGCCCCGACGCCCTCGCTGCAGGGGTTGTCTTTGTTGCCAAAGTCCTCGTCGATGCTTCCGTCGCAGTCATTGTCCTGACCGTCGCAGGTCTCGGTTGCGGGGCGTACGCCGCCGTCGCACGTGCCCCAGTTGCCGGCGGAACACGCCTGAGTGCCCTGTGCACAGGCGCCCTCGTTCGTGCCACAGGCGCGCTCGAGGTTTTCGTCGATCGTGCCGTCGCAGTCGTTGTCGATATTGTCACAGGTCTCGCTCTGTGGACCGACCGCGTTCTCGCACGCACCCCACGATCCGTCGGATCTGCATTCCTGAGTGCCCAACTCGCACGCGCCTTCACTCTGTCCGCAGTCACGGAGGTCTCCGGGATTGCAGTCGCAGCCTTCATCGACAGTGCCGTCACAGTCGTTGTCGATCTGGTCGCAGGCTTCCACACCATTGTTGCTGGGCTTGCAGTCGGCTTCGCAGCCGTCTGCGCTCGGGTCTCCGATATTGTCATTGAGGTCGTAATAACCCTCGTCACACGCGTAGATGCAGTCGCCGGCCTGGCAACCCTGGACCACGGCATTCGCGGGCGGACGACAACGCTGGTTGCAGTCGCCACAGTGGTCTGGGTCTGTCGACGTATCGATGCACGTCGAGCCGCACAG
>JBNJFZ010000042.1:23966-33223 GCA_051747295.1 Myxococcota bacterium | reverse complement strand
GGCTAAGAGACCAATGACGGGATACCGATGCATACTTCTGACTCGGCTAAAAGCTTGTTTTTACGCGGTTTTCATCGCTCTTAAGATACTCCGTATAGGTTGGAGTTTCAATTTGAGAAATCGCGCGGATCTCGAGGGTTGCGGTCGACGAAGTGATGAGCCGTGTCTGTCGGCACTGGAAAACCGGAGCTCTAAAAGACCGGGATGTCTTCCTCTTTGTCTGGTTTCGGGTCGTCCTGGGCCTTTGAATCGTCGTCCGATCCGAAAACCGGGATGACTTCCTGTTCTTCGTCCTCTTCGGCGCGGTCTTTCGAATCGGTCGTCTCCGGATCTGCGGTCTCAGGGCTGCGGTCAGGTGATCGTGGGTCTTCTTCGGGGTCCGACTTTTCTCGAGTGCGGTCTGACTCGGAGGGCGCGTCTGCTTTCTGTGCCGTGTCTCCTGGCGGCGGCGTTTTTTCTTCCGCGACTTCGTCGGAGTCGAAGGACAACGAGCGGGTCCCCTGATCCTCGCGCTCTTGATCATCTGAGTCTGAGTCTCCGTCCTCGATCGGAGATAACTCGAGCGTGTGAGAGGGCGGGACCTCTGGCCCGAGCTCGATGCGCCGGGTCTGGTAGCCATCGAGCTCGACGACCAGGCGGCGGCCCTCTGCGGGCTCGAGTTGGATCGGGGTGACACCGAGCTCCTCGCCGTCTTCGGAGACGGTCGCGCCGGAT
This sequence comes from Myxococcota bacterium, assembly GCA_051747295.1. GTDB lineage: Bacteria > Myxococcota_A > Bradymonadia > Bradymonadales > Bradymonadaceae > JBNJFZ01. The sequence continues at coordinate 32,509 of JBNJFZ010000042.1, read as the reverse complement.
GGAGACGAGCGCAGGTCGACGAAGTAAGAGTCGGTGGCGGACGGCGCGCTGCCGGTGTTCGTGCTCGCGTCTTCCGTGGGGCTGCCGTCCTGAACGAGATACCACGTGAGTCCTGCGCCGAGTCCGATCAGCACGACCGCGACCCCGATCAGAAGGGGCATCCTGGACGACCTTGAAGCATCATCGTTTTTGATGCGCTTGGAGGCTGTCTCGCTGGGCCCCTGCGGCCGTGGTGTCGGCTCGGGACGGCTCGAGGGCAGTGAGCTCTCGTCGCTGGAGCGCTCCATGACCTCGGATGTGACCGGCCGCCGCGTCGACCCCGACTCGAATACCTGGGTCCGTTCTTCGGGCCCGGGCGCCTCTGGAGAACCTGGGCCGGAGCCCGGTAGCGGGGGCGCGGATGAAGCTCGCTGCCGGGCATCTCCGCTGGGCGTTCGAACAGCCTCCTGGTCACCCCAACCGGTCGCGCGAGATGGTGTGCTCGATGCGCGCTGGGCGTCTGGCTCCGCCTGCGCACGCCGCGAGGGTCCGGATTGAATCTCGGAGTCGACCGTCGTGGGCTCGATACCCGACGACGCAGCGCCGAGCGCATCGGGGAGTGGGAGTTCGCCGGTGATATTCAGCGGCGCCCTCTCGAGGTGAGTATCAGGGATCGCGAGCATTTCCTCGAGCATATCCTCGGCGCTCTGATAGCGGTGCTTGGGGTTCTTCGCGAGGGACCGTTGCAGCACCGGCCCGAGCGCCGTCGTCAAGATCTGCTCGGGAACCGGGAGCGGCTTTGCGCTCATCTGGAGCTGCATCGCCTCCAGCCGGCTGCTGTTGCCCAAAAGGGGGCGTCCGGCGAGCAGGCTCGCACCGACCAGGCCGAGCGAGTAGATGTCCGAATAGGGCCCGGCGGGATCGCCGGCGATGCGCTCGGGGGCCATGTATCGAACCGTGCCGACGAGGTAGCCCGTGCGCGTCAGAGGTTCGTCCGACCCGGTGGCCCCACCATCTTCAATTGCTTTTGCGATCCCGAAGTCGAGGACTTTGACAAAGTCATCCTCCCCGTACATGTCCACCAGCATGATATTCGCCGGCTTGATGTCGCGGTGAATGATCCCGGTCGAGTGCGCCTCGGCGAGGCTCTTGAGTGACTGCGCGAGGATATTCGCCGTTCGCTTCGGGGAGATCGCTTCGCCGCGCTCGAGAAGCTCTCGCAGCGAGCGACCATCGAGGTACTCCATCGTAAAATAGAGCTGACCGTCGTGCGTCTCGTGGAAGTCGTAGATCTGAACGGTATTGGGGTGGCGCAGATTGCGCACCGCTTTGACCTCGTTGCGAAACCGCCTGACGAGACCTTCGAAGTCGGGCTGCGCTCCAGATATGAGGAGCTTGAGCGCGACATCGCGATCCATCGAGAGCTGGCGCGCTCGATAGACGGCTCCGAAGCCTCCTTTACTGATGAATTCAATGATCTCGTAGGAGTCATCGAGGACATCGCCCGGTTGTAGCATCTCGCTCATAATTCGGTCTTCGAAGATACCACGGGCCTTGCCGTTTGCCGCGCGCAGGCAGTAGCCTCACAGCTGAAGTGGAAGCCAAACTGTCAGCTTCTTCACACTATCATATGTCGGTAGCGTGAGAAGTTGCAAAAAGTGCGGGTGGTCGCTCGTCACCCAACTCCCAAGGAGTCACGAGATGCGAGAGAGGATGCTGTTGGTTGTCGGGACACTGCTCTTGAGTCTTCTGCTCCCGGCGGGTCTCTTCGCGCAAGACGATGGCCCCAGCGAGGAGCTCAAGCAACTCGTCAATGAGGCGAGGACCGCGTTCGGTGAGAAAGACTTCGAGACAGCGATCGACAAGCTGCTCGCAGCCTATCGAATCGAGCCCAATGCGCGGCTTCTCTACAACACCGCGCGGTCCTACGAGGAGATCGATGATTGTCGAAGGGCGCTGGTCTATTACCGAGCCTTCACGCAGCACGAAGGAGCCGAAGACAACCTCGCGAGCAAGGCTAAAGAGAAGCTCTCCCGTTCCGATCAATGCGAGGACTATTCTTCTTCCTTGAGTGGTCGCCTGGTCGTCTCATCGTTACCGGAAGGCGCAGATATCGTGGTCGACGGCGAGAAGATGGGGGAGACCCCGGAGGAAGTCGCAGGGCTGCCGAGTGGTGAGCACACCGTTGCGGTGGAGCTCGAGGGCTACGAAACTGCAGAGAATACCCTGGAGCTCGAGGCCGCTCAGGACCGAAAGATCAGCGTAAAGCTCGTCGAAGCGAAGCCCGAGGAGACCGACTCCTCCGACCTGATCGGCGCTTCTGACACAGGCGGTGGGTCAGATGTCGCGGTGAACAAGAAGGCCGACGAAGAAGGGGCGTCGGGCTCCGCCGTGAGCATTCCAGCAGTGTCGCTGGCGGGTGTGGGGATCATCGGGCTGGGGATCGGCGGCTACATCGACCTCGTGGCGATCCCGGATACCGACGAAGAGCGTTCGCAGTACGCGTCCGATACGCAAGAGTACCGCGACCTGACCGACAAGCGGCAGGGGCAGGTGACCACTGCGCTCGTTGGTTATATCGGAGGCAGTGCACTGCTCGCTGCGGGAGCGACATGGCTCATCCTCGACCTGACTGGCATTCTGTCCAATTCGTCGGAATCGGCACGGGTTCAGCCGCTCACCGCACCCCGCCGAGGCGGATTCGTCGGCGGCATCCAGCTCAATTTCTAAGGCCGGCACGACGCAAAAAAACGCCGGAGCGCGCAGCGGCGCTCCGGCTGTTCTGTATGCGTCGCTGATCGACGACGCTTACGGGCAAAGGCTGTCATACGGCGCGCATTGCCCGCCGGCGCAATTCAGTGACAGGCATTCCTGGGATTGAGAACATGACTCGCCCTCCGTCTTGAACGCCTCACATGTCTCGGTGGATGCCGAGCAGAAGTTGTCTCCGGCACATCCGAACAGCGGGCAGGTCTGACCGGGCTCGACGAGCTCCTGGCAGGTGCCCTCGAGGCAACCGAGGCCGGGGCTGCAGAGCTTGGTGCGAAAGTCGCACTGGTCACCGACATCGAGCCCGGACACGCCCTGCGAGCACGTACCGCCCTCACAGCGGGAGTTGATGGGGCATTCGAAGTTCTGCGTGCAGTTTTCGCCAGCTGAGTTCTTGGTCACACAGATGTCGTTTTCGGTCTCGCAGTATTGGTCGTAGTCGCAGACGATATCACCGCACTGCGAACCGGCCTGGCCGGCGTCCTGACAGGTGCCAGTGCAGTCGGTATTCGAATCCGAGCGACCGCAAACACTCTCACCGGCGCACTGGGCCGTGGCCGTGCAGTCTTCGCCGGAGTCGACTTGACCGCGGAAGGCGGCCGGGCACTCCGAGACCGGGTGGTCGAGTCGGAAGCGCGGAAAAGCACGATGGACCGCCAGGCATTCAATATCCGAGATACCATCCAGGCACGGCTGCGAGTTGCACGAGTCGAGAGCGAGGCTGCCTTCGGTCGCCGCTTGCTCGGCCTGTCCGGGCGTGATCCCGCCGGCCAGCGTCATGGTGACGCAATCGTCGACCGTCTCCCAGCCGCCGAATGTCATGAACGTGACAACATCCGGATTCGTCCCGCACTCGAACGCACGCTCGCAGATCGCCGTGGCGTAGGCCGTTGCGAAATCGGCGGCCTGCTGAGGGGTCGTCTGGATGCATTCGTCTGTCGGCCCTGAATCTTCGCCGGTGTCATCGTCGGACGTATCGGAGCTGGTATCGCCGGGCGAGGTGTCGGTCCCGGCGTCGCTCTGCGAGGCATCGTCCAGGGTGGAGACGAGCTGGGGTTCACCGCTGCATGCAGCGACGAGGCCCATGGAAGCGATGAACAGCAAACGGAAAACTGCTGATTTCATAGGCAAGTGCCGGCGGGCAGTAGGCCCGCCGGCAGTCGTGATTGGTCAGGTGATTGGATGATTTACTTGACCGTGTACTGGAAGGATACGGCCTCTCCGTCGGCGCCCAGCGTACCGCCCTCGTGTCGCACGTCACCGTCGTCGACGATGGTCAGCGCGAAGTCGGACGAATTGCGGGCGTCCTCGTGAATTACGTTGATGGTGTAGGTCCCGGTTTCCGGTGCAGAGTCGGCGAAGATGCTCTCCACGTAGGGAGCGGGCCCGGAGCACTTACCGGTGCATTGCGGGAAGTCGTAGGTGAAGTTCTCACCGCCTCCCTGAGCGAAGTCTCGCCAGTTGATCTTGTCGCCGGAGGGCGTGATGACCTCGAGGTCGACATCGGTGTCTGCAAACCACGCGACGGAGAAGCGAAGCGGACCTTCGCGTACGCAGGTCTCGCGGAAGCAGGAGATGCCAGTGGCGCAGTCGGCGTCCTCGCGGCACATCTGGCCCTCGAAGGCGTCGCCTTCACCGAATTGCGGTGGCTCGTAGTCCGGGTCGCAGGTTCCGGCGAATTCGAGCTGCCCCTGATGGGTCAGGAAGTTCTTGTCGTAGATGGTCCAGCTCGACGGGCCGTCCATGATATCGAAGTCGAAGCCCAGGGCGGTGACCTTCTCGATCTGGCCTTCGACCTCACCTTTGACGTTGACATTGAAGTTGGTCGGGCACGCCCCGGAGCTCGCGTTGATCTGCTGGCTGAAGTCGACCGTGAGCGTGGCGGGCTTGACGCTGAGGTAGCCGGTGGCGGCGTTGGAGACGTTGACGTCGACGGTATTCGTGAGCTTGGCCTGTGCGGTGAAGTTCTTCTCGCCGTCGAAGGCCGGACCGAAGCCGCTGGGCTCGAGGCCGGCGCCGGTGTAGGTCTGCCACGTTCCGTTCTTGCGCTCGAGTCCTCCGCGCAGGTTGCCGTCGACCGACACCTCGCCTTCGGCGGAGATGGTGCCGTTGGCCGAGACGGACAGGTCGAGCTTGGAGTTGGCGGTGAATTCGATATCGACGAGGCCGGCGACGTCGAAGCTCTTGGCCTGCAGTTGGACGAGCGGCTGATGGTTCGAGTCGGTCGAGGCCAGGTAGATGGTGTCGTCGTAGCTGAACGTGTCGGAGGACTCGAGCTTGACCCGCAGGGTGGCGTTTGCGTTTCCGTTGACGCCCGCGCGCAGGGTGTTGAGGTCGACCGACGGCGGGAAGACTTGCGCGCCCGCATCGACGTAGAACTCGGCGCCGACGCCCGCGCCGACGCTGGCCTCGGTCACGCTGAAGTGCTGCGAGCCGATCATATTGTTGATGTCGCCCGAGAAGTCCTTGTCCCAGGAGAAGAGCTCGCCGTCCCAGTCAGCCTCGAGCTGCTGGCGAGCGACGTTCTGGTCGTAGTAACCCGGCTCGACCGGGGCGTACTGGAAGCTCTGGGGTGGCTGAATATCGCGCTCGGCGTGAGTCGCGACGTAGATTTCGCCGCTGGCGAAGACCTCGGCGAGCGAGGCGATCTCGGTATCGACGATGATCTGTTGACCGACGAAGCGAATGCGCTCGACGCGTCGGAGCAGCCCCTCGCCTTCGGAGGTGGCCATGATGTCGCCGGCTTCGTAGATGGCGAGCGAGTCGCGCACCGAAATAGGGAAGCGAAGCGTGTCCCCGTCGACGTAGACGGCGTGTGCAGCACGATCGTCGAGTCGCTTGACGTTATCGAATACTCGAACGTTGCGGGTGTGCCGCGTGTCCGGGATCGGGTGGGTGGACTCCATCGAGGACTCGGCCGAGCCTTCGTCGGAGCGGTCGACGTCGTCTTCGACACAACCCGTCAATAAGAGTGTGAGTGTTGCGGCGAGTGCCAACAGGTACCGGGCATTCTTACGCACGATAAGCGAGTTCATTCCCAACTCCTCGAGGTGCTTCTAATTGTCGTGAAGATCAAAAGGGCCGTGCCTTCTCGGTCAGAAGGTCACTTCCTTTTTGATCACTTCATCGGCCGCTCTGACCTTGGAACTGGCAGTGCGTCCATAAATTTTAACGATCGCGATCACAAAGCATGCGATGAGTATCAGGAGGATGATGTACTCGGTCGCGGTCGCCGCCTGTTCGTCCCGGTGGAAGGCAGTGATGTAGGTGAGAAGGCGACGCATGCTTATATCTCTCGCAAATAATCTGGCGGAGCTCCCGGTTGGCCCTCGCCATGGTTGTCGATGATGCAAAGCGATAATACGGGTTCGTGGACCGAGTTTCAACCTCGTCCGTCGGAATCGGAGCGTCGGAAGACGCAGTACCAGGCGAGGAGGCCGCCCGGCGCGCCGATCGATCGGTCACGTTGACCTGTCGGCGGTCTTCAAATACCTTCCAGCGCCGATGAACGTCGGAGCGCGCTTTCGCCGTTCATCGTGGTGAACGGATATGTTTTTATGAGCTTTCCAGAGGTGTCCCATGGCCGAATCCAATCAGACCCCGACCGCCAGCCCGGAGGCGCTCGACGAGGCTGTTGTCTCGTCCGACGTCCTGTTGACCGGATTCCCCGGATTCCTCGCGACCCGCCTCATGGAGGAGTTGCTGGCCTACCAGGGCGAAGCGACGTTCCATTTTCTGGTCCAGTCGAAGCACCGAAGCCTCGCGGAGCGGCGGCTGGGTGAGCTCGAGGACGAATACGAGGACTTCGAGGGGCGTTGGGAGGTCCACGAGGGCGATATCACCGATCCGCTGCTGGGCGTCGGCGAGGACACCTACGACGATCTCATCGCCAGGGTCGGTGTCGTCTGGCACCTCGCCGCGATCTACGACCTCGCGGTGCCCGAAAAGGTCGCCTACCAGGTCAACGTCTCCGGAACGATCCACGTGTTGGACTTCTGCGAGGCGTGTGAAAACTTCGAGCGCTTCAACTACATCTCGACGTGCTACGTGGCCGGCGAGCGCCGCGGCATGATCTACGAGGACGAGCTCGACGAAGGGCAGGGCCACAAAAACCACTACGAGTCCACCAAGTTCTGGGCCGAGGTCGAGGTTCAGCGCCGCTGGGATGAGATCCCGACGGTCATCCTTCGCCCGGGGATCGTCGTCGGCGACTCCAAGACCGGTGAGACCGACAAGTACGATGGGCCCTATTACCTGTTCAAGCTCATGCGAAAGCTGCCGGACTGGATGCCGATGGTCAATATCGGCAAGGGCGATACGGTCGTGAATATCGTGCCGGTGGATTTCGCCGCCGAGTCGATGGCGTACCTCGGGCTCAAGGACGGCACCGACGGGCGGGTCTACCAGCTCGCCGACCCCAACCCGATGCGCTCGCGTGACATCGTCGCGCTGCTGCTAGACTGCATGAACAAGGCCCCGGCAGTCGGGGCGATCCCGACGCAGCTGATGGAGTGGACCCTGTCGAACCCGAAGATCGAGAAGCTCGTCGGCGTCCCCGAAGAGACGATCATCTACTTCAATCACGACGCGCGCTTCGACTCGAGCAATACCCAGCGCGAGCTCGAAGAGACGCCGATTCGCTGCCCGCACCTGTCGACGTACATGCAGACGCTGGTCGACTACTTCCTTCGAAACCCCGAGAAGAGCTTTCTCGATGAGCGTGCGGTCTGAGTGGAAACCGTGCCACGGCCCGGGGTGAGGGTGATCGCGCCCGTCGATCGCCCTCCACGAGCCACACGTCTCCCGACATATTGCTGGTATCCGGGTGGGGGCGAGTTGAATCTGGGTGAGTAGACGCTTATATTGCGACTGTCTTCTATAACAGGTGGCGCACGCGTGTATCCCGAGCTCGGGCTCGCGCATCACTGCCTTACGATGAAAACTTCGATGTCTCCGACCCGCGCTCAGGGCCCGTCCATGTTTGTTGCAGTGAAAAGCCGACTTCGCTTTGTATCACTGATCTTGTCATTGTCGCTGGCTCTGTTCGCCATCGGGTGCTCCGATAACAATGACGGGGAGAATAACGGCGGGGAGCAAGACGCCGCTGTCGCCGACGCGGGAGACGTGGCCGACACCGACGACGGGTCCGATGCGTCCGACACCGACGACGCATCCGACGAAGACGTCGACGAGATGGACACCGAAGAAGACACGGTCCAGGACTCGGGCAACGATACCACAGACGGCTCGGATGCCGACGATGGAGACGCCGAGGAGGACGCTGGCCCGGTCGCCCTCGAGATCGACGCAATCACACCAAATCGCGGACCGGTCGAGGGCGGGACGCCCTTTGTCATCGAGGGGCAGGGCTTCAGCGACGACACGGTCGTCTACTTCGGGAGCCGCCAGGCGCAGGTGACGCTGGTCAACGGAAACCTCGTCGGCGATACGCCAGAAGGGCCGGGCGAGGGCCCCGTCAACCTCAAACTCATCGATCGAGATAGCGGAGATGACGTCCTCGAGGGCGGCTTCACCTACACGGCCACCGTGCGCATCGATGCGATCGATCCATCCCGCATTCCGACCGGCGGTGGTGTCGATGTCCAGGTCATCGGGGCGGGCTTCAGCGAAGAAACCCGCGTGAGCTTCGGTGGCGAGACCGCACTCCGGCACGAATTTGTCGCAGAAGACCTCTTGCGCGTCCTGGCTCCGTCGCACCCGGCGGGCACGGTCGACGTGCGCGTCAGCGAACGCGACGGCGCCGACGTCCTGCCGTCCGGCGCTGAATACTACGA
>JBNJFZ010000042.1:0-23866 GCA_051747295.1 Myxococcota bacterium | reverse complement strand
GATCGAGGGCGAGGGCTTCACGAATGCTCGTCGCGTCGAATTCGGGGGCGTATCTGCATCGTTTAGCGTCGTGAGTGATACCGAGATCAGTGCAACCGCCCCGGCGCACTCGGCGGGCGCCGTAGACGTCACCGTCGAACGCGGCGACGTCTCGGCCACGTTGGTCGATGGATACAACTTCGAGGAAGCACTCGAGGTCTACGGCTTGACGCCTGTTCGAGGCTCAGTTGCCGGCAATACCTACGTCGAGATTCGGGGTCGCGGATTCATCGGCCCGGTCGATGTCACCTTCGGCGGAGACGCCGCTGCCTCCGTGCAGGTCCTCGACGCCCAGACGCTCGCGGTACGCACCCCACCACACGCATCGGGTGCGGTCGACGTCGCCGTCTCGCGCGGGAGCGACTCGGTCACCGCGCCCGAGCAGTACACCTACTTCAATCCGGGCAGCCGCTTTGGCGGCTCCTGGGGCGGCCCGATTCAGGGAGCCGTCAACGTGACCGTCTACGCGCAGGGTGGAAGCCCCATCGCTGGCGCGTACGTCCAGCTCTCTACCAATCCTCAGACGACGTATACCGGCGAGACCGATCAGAACGGCATGGTCACGCTGTCCGGTCCAGATGTGTACGGCGAGCAGACCGTCACCGCGACCGCGGCCGAGTATTCCAGTGCCACGGTGCAGGATGTCAACGCCGAGAATATCACCATCTTCCTGTCGCCGCCCCCGTCACAGGGGCCACCGCCTCCCGGGCCGCCCACGGCGACCTTCGAGGGGGAGTTGACCGGACTCAACAAGATCAAAGAACCGGGCCCGACCGAAATTCAGGTGGCGTACGTGACCACGACCAAGACCAACCCGTGGAGCCGCAACCCGGCTCCCGGTGATGGCGCGACCGTCTTCAACGATGGCCCATATACGATCAACTCGCGTATCGGCGACCTCGCGCTCGTGGCGGTCGGTGGACTCTACGACAATGCGACCGACGAGTTCACGCCGTTGGCCCTCGGGGTCGAGCGTTATCTGTTCGCGTCCGAGGGGCAGACCTACACGGTCGACATCGACCTGAACATCCCGCTCGACACCACGATGAACTACAAAGTGGACGCACCGCCGCTGGAGCCCTCCGGGCCGACGATTCACAGGGTTATCCCGTTTCTCGACTTTGGTTTCGAAGGGGTCTGGCAGATGCAGAACTTCGGCGAGACGACCAATGACGTCGTCGATATTCCGTATCAGGCCGACTTGACCGGCGTCCTCTCCGATGTGGAGTATTTCGCCATGGGCGGGGCTTATACCAACGGGAACGCACCGCCGCTGAGCATCGCCTTCAATTACGGCATCAGCGACGCGAGCTCGCTGGTGACCATGCCCAAATCACCGACGATTGCAGAGGTAATATCTCCTGCCGACGGGGACATCCCGACCAACGGATTGGTGCAATTCGATGCGGATGCATCGGCTGCGCCCGACTTCTACTACGTGCGCGTGATGACCTTCCAGCAGGCGACGGTCTACGAGGCCTTCCTGCCGGGCACAGCCACGAGCTTCCGATTTCCAGATTTCCCCGACTTCTCGCATCTTCCCGAGGAAGAGCGCCCGGTTCCGTACCCCGGTGGCACCTATCAATTGATGATCATCGGGGTGAACCAGCAGGGCACCAGCATTGACGACTGGTCCTACTCGGATCTGTCGCTCGATAGCTGGGAGAGTTACTCGCTGTGGCAGCAGCTGATCTCGTTCTAACGGCGAAAGAGCTGTTCGGGAACACCGGTGGGAACACTGGTCGGGAACACTGGTCGGTGAAACTCTGTTTCCGCATCGAGCGTCTAAAGTCTGAGCGCGACCCGCCCGCCTACCCGACGACCGGGCACCATGCTGACGTTGCCGGTCGGATTTTTTTTGGAGCCGAGGAGTCGATGAACACGTTCAATGCAGATCTCAAAGCGATGTGTTCGAGCGGCACCAGGCGCGTGTGCCCCTCACGCCTCCTGAGCATCCTGGTGCTCGCGCTCATGCTCCTCGCCGGAGCGTGCTCGGACGATACCAACGATAATAACGGGGCGACTGATACGGGAGATGTCGATCAGACTCAGGATGCGGGCGATGACGGTGGCTCGGATTCGACGACATCGGACACCGACAGCGAAGATACGCGGCGCCCCTCCGATACCGACAATGAGTGGGACTTTGGCACGCCGGACGGTGACGAAGTCCAGGAACAACCCTTCGAGATTCAGACCATCATCCCGGGGAGCGGGCCGGTCGAGGGCGGCAACCTGGTCCGGATTCGCGGTCAGGCGCTCGACGAGGACGTCACGATCTATCTGGGCAGCCGTGAGATGGACGTCGATCTGTCCTCCGGTCAGTTGGTTGGCTACGCCCCGCCCGCCGGCGGCCCGGGGACCGTGACCGTGAAGGCCATCTCCAGCTCGGGCGAGGTCTCTACGATTCCCGACGGATATCGATACGTCGAAGGCCTGAAGATCGAGTCGGTCACGCCGAATCGGATTCCGACCGAGGGCGGTGTCCAGGTCGATATTCGCGGATCTGGGTTCACCGAAGATGCGGCGGTGAGCTTCTCGGGAACGCCCGCGCTTCGGGTCACGCCCGTGGATGAGAATCTGGTCCGCGCACTCGCGCCGCCGCGCCGCCGTGGCTATGCCGACGTGCGAGTGACGACCCGCCAGGACTCGACCGTGCTCGAGCGCGGCGTCGAGTACTACGAGTCCCTCGATATCACATCGATTCGGCCCGGAACCTCGCCTGTAAGCGGCGGGGTCGAGGTCGAGATTCAGGGGACGGGATTCCGCTCGCAGATGACGTTCGAGTTCGGCGGTGAGCCGGCGAGCGTGTCCGCGGTCGACTCGCGTAATGGAACCGCGACGGTTCGAACGCCGGCGCATCCGGTGGGGCTCGTCGACGTGACGGCGTCGACGGCGACGGATACCGCGATCGCGTCCGACGCATTCTATTATCGCGATAGTGACGACCCGCAGCTGGTCGCCGTGGAACCCGAATTTGGATCGGCGGCCGGCGGCGAGGGAGTTGTGCTGGTCGGCTACGGCTTCGACCTGGCGAATCTGCGGGTGACATTCGGGGGAAGCGACGCGACGATTATCGAGAAGGAATCGGGTTACGCATTGGTCGAGACCCCGGCGGGAACCCCCGGTCTGGTCGACGTGGCCATGCATGACGGCAACACCGAGCTCGACCGGCTCGCCGACGCTTTCGAGTATCGCGAGGGTATCTGGATCGATGCGGTCGAGCCGTCCGAAGGCCCGGTTGCCGGAGGCACGGCGGTGAAGGTCGAGGGGACCGGCCTCTCGAACGCCACACGCGTCGAGTTCGGAGGCGTCCCCGCAGACTTCTCGGTCGTCTCCGACACGGAGCTCAAGGTGACGACGCCCGCTCACGGCGCCGGGACGGTCGACGTGACCGCGAGTGCGAACGGGTTGGAGGCACGGCTCCAGGACGGCTTTACCTACACGGAGCCCCTCGAGCTCTGGGGCTTCGACCCCGTGCGAGGCGCTGCGGCTGGCGGCACATATATCGAGATGCGCGGGCGCGGTTTCTACGGCGCCATCGAGGTCCTCTTCGACGCCGAGGAAGCACCGACGGTGCAGCGTGTCGATCGAAATAACCTCATCGTCTACAGCCCGCCGCATCCGGTCGGCGAAGCAGTCGTCAGCGTCGAGGCGGACGCGCGGTCGGCCGAGGGACCGTACACCTACCAGTACTACAACCCGGCGAGCCGCTTTGGAGGTGCCTCCGGCGGTGAGGTCGACGGTTCGGTCAATATCTCGGTCTTCTCCCGGGGCGGCGGGCCGATCCCCAACGCGTTCGCGATGCTCTCGACCAGGGGGGATACGCGCTACCAGGGCACGACCGATCAGAATGGACAGATCACGCTTTCTGGTCCAGATGTGCTCGGACCGCAGACCGTGACCGCGACGGCGGCCGGGTTTTCATCGGCGACCGTTCAGTCCGTCGATGCGACAAATATCACCGTCTTCTTGAACCAGCTCGACCCGAATCCATCGGGCGGCGGTGGAGGCAACGGCACGCCGTTTGGCACGATCAGCGGTGACGTCACCGCACCGAGCAAGATGTCCGATCCCGACAAGAGCACCACCTTCGATCTCGCACGCGTCGCGACGACGCGCCCCGGGCCATTTACCGGTACGCTCGACCCGGGCACCGGCGGCGAGGTCATCGGCAATGGGAGCTATTCGATTCGCTCGCGGGTCGGTGATGTTGCAGTTGTGGCCGTGTGCGGCGTCTACGACGAGAGCGACGGCAGCTTCGACCCCCAGTTTATCGGCGTCGAGCGCTACATCTTTGTCAGCGACCAGGGGCAGTACGACGTGGATCTGGTCTGCGATATCCCGCTCGATCGGACGGCGGACGTCAAGATCGACAACCCGGCGTACGCCCCGACCGGGCCTGATACGAATCGTGCCCGGGTATTCTGGGACTTTGGCTTCGAAGGGGTCTTCCCCGCGCCGGTCGAAGCGACCGGGCTCGAAAACGTGCTGTCCGTGCCGCGTCAGCCAGCGTCCGAGGGTATGCTCGACGATCTGACATACACGGTTATCGGCGGCAGCTTCACCGGTCAGTACGCCCCATTTACGCAGACCTGGGTGGAGGAGATCCCGTCACTCGACGAGACCATCGTCTTGCCTCCGCTGCTGGACGTTCCCGAGCCCGACTCTCCCCAGCCCGGGGGCCTGGTGGAAAACCAGACCATCCGTTTCCAGGCGGCAGGTCCCTACTATCCGGACCTGTACTCGGTCTTGTTGCTCAACTCCGAAGGCATTCCGTTCTGGCAGATTATTTTGCCGGGCACGAGTGAAACGGTGCGACTCCCCGAGTTCCCGGACTTCTCGTTTCTGCCCGAGGACCAGCGCCCCGATCCCTACGGCAGTGAGCAGGCGTTCATGACCATCATCGGAATCCGGGGCGATGGGATTCGATTCGACGAATTCTCGTACCAGGATCTGACGTTCGACAGTTGGTCGGCGTACTCGCTCAACCGCTGGTCGGTGCGCTTCCCCGCAGAAGACGGGCAGTAGGCGCGGGATGCTCTAGGGATGCTCGGCACCACGACCACCGGGAAGCGCCGCGTATTCGTCTCTCAGGGCGCTGGCTATGTCCTGAATCTCGGTCGACAGAGGCCGGTCTTCACCCAGGAAATCCGAACGCCGTCGTGTGCATCTCGGCTACGAGTGCGGAAGCCGTGACCGGGGCGCCCATAAAGCCACTGTTGAGCTCGGTTTCGGCGGTATCGTTGTGCCATGCGAGCGCGTCGAGGACGGCGCCAAATAGCTGAGGGACACATCGAACGCTGTAAGGGTCCTGCGGGAGCTCCTGCTCCGCTATGACCTGGTCATCGAGATACGCCCGTCCTCGGTCGAGTTCGAGCGGTGATTTCATGAGGCTGCGGGCCTTTCGGGCACGAGCATCGAGCGGACCTCACGGCGCTGGAGCTTGCCCGCGCCGTTTCGTGGCAGAGACGCGACCAGCTCGAGGCGCCGCGGCAGCTTGTATCTGGCGATCTCGTCTGAGAGGTGATCGCGGAGCGACTGGAGGTCGGGCATCGGACGGTCGTCTTCCGGGACGACGACCGCGGTGACCGCCTCCCCCCACCTCGGATGCGGTGTGCCGATCACCGCGACATCGCGGACGGATGGGTGCGTGGCGACCAGGTGCTCGATCTCCGATGGATAGATCTTCTCGGCTCCGGAGTTGATCATGTCGTCGACCCGGTCGAGCAGGTGGAAGCTCCCGTCGGCCAGGAAACCAAGGTCGCCGGTGGACAGCCATCCATCGCGGAGTGCGTCTTTCGTCGCTGCCTCGTCTCGCCAGTAGCCGCTCATCACGTTCGGGGCGCGTACTTGCAGCTCGCCGACCTCGCGATCGCGGATGACGTTGGATGCGCGATCAACGACGCGTAGCTCGACGTCGGGGCCGGGAGGACCCACGGACCGCGGGGCTGATGTGTCGGGGCCTGGTGCACGGAGGGTGACCATCGGGCCGGCTTCGGTCATGCCATAGCCTTCGTAGACCGGGATATTGCGGTCGGCGAGGGATTGCTCGACGGACCGCGGGCATCTCGCGCCGCCGACGAGTCCGAACTCGAGCCTGTCCAGGGCACCGGCCGCGAAGTCGGGGTGAGCGACGAGGTCGTGCCACATCGTCGGCACCATAAAGGTCGTGGTGACGTCGAAGCGCCCCACGTCAGCCAGTACCTGCCCGGCGTCGAATCGCTTCGTGAAGACCGAGGTGCCGCCGGCAACCAGTGTCGGGCCGGTGATCGTGTTGAGCCCGGCGACGTGGAAGAGTGGGGCGACCGCGTAGTTGACCGTGTCCTCCGTGATCGGAAGACCCTGCAGGAACTGTCGGTGATTAGCGGCAATTTGTCCGTGCGTCAGGACGGCGCCCAGCGGTGTCCCGGTGGTTCCGCTGGTGAAGATCATCACGGCTGGGTCATCGGCGCCGACGTGACCCGGTCTCTCGATGGACGTCGGCAGCTCGACGAGTGAGGCGTAGCCGAAGCTCGAGTCGCCATCGAAGTCGATGCGGCGCAGACCCTTGCAGAGTCGATCGACCTGCTTCGTGTGTGTCCCATCGTGGAAGATGACGCCGGGTTCGACGAGCTCCACGACGTCGGTGAGCTCGGAGGTCGATAGCCGGGTATTAATAGGTGTGAAGATCGCTCCGATCCGTGCGCAAGCCAGTTGCACTTCGATGATTTCGGGACGATTGTGGGACAGCACAGCCACGCGGTCGCCGTGGGATATGCCCAGCCCGAGCAGTCGCGCCGCGAGGCGTCGCGTGCGCGTTCGGACCTCGTCCCAGGTCAACTCGAGGTCTCCATCAGTGAGCGCGATACGTCCGGGGCGAGCCTCGGCGTGGTGGTCGGCCACCTCGGCGAGCGTGACGAATGTTTTGAACGGTGCAGGCATGCAAACGGCTCTGGGTGCGGGAGAAACCAACGTCCCTGTATCCATGAGATGCATGCGGTAGGGCCTGCGGAACACGGGATCTTTCAGAGAGCCTCTTCGACCCCGTCAGGACCCTACAGGCGCCGAGCATGTATTCAGGTGTTTGAACCCGGTGGCTGAGAGGGTCGAGAAAGACCGTTGGCGTTGACGCGACTGGCATCGACTGTGAGGATGTCTCGCGCTCGCGGAGTAAGTCACCAGATTGTCTTTGCCGAGGTTCGACGAAGTGGGCAAGAAACTCACGCCGATGATGAAGCAGTATCTCGAGGTCAAGGAGAGGTATCCCGACTCGATGCTCTTCTTTCGCCTCGGGGATTTCTACGAGTTATTCTTCGAGGACGCTGAAGTCGCATCGCGCGAGCTCGGCATCACGCTCACGGCTCGAAACAAGGGTAAGTCCGACGTTCCCATGGCGGGAGTGCCGCACCACAGTGCGGACGGCTACATCAACCAGCTCATCGAGAAGGGGTTCAGCGTCGCGATCTGTGAGCAGGTCGAGGACGCCGACCAGGCCACCGGGATCGTCAAGCGTGACGTGGTCCGAGTGGTCACGCCGGGAGTGGTCCTGGATACCGAGACCCTCGACGACAAGTCACCAAATTATGTCGCATCGATCGCGGTGTCCGGCGAGGGTGTGGAGCAGAGCTTTGGTATTGCCTACCTCGACGTATCCACCGGTGACTTTCGCGCCACCGAAGTCTCGCGGACCGAGGAATTGGCCGGAGAACTCAATCGTATCGAGCCCCGCGAAGTCCTCGTCGATCGCGACACGGAGGAGTTGTTCGAGGCGGTGAAGCGGCAGCTCGACGGTGTATTCTTTCGGCCGAGAGAGCCGGTGAAGTTCGACCCGAAGACGTTGCTCGAGCGAGTCTCCGGCGGGGCGCGGCTGTCCGAGGACCTCGAGAACGACGCGTATTTTTTGGACGCGAGCGCCCTCGAGAAGATCTTTAGCTCCGTGCATGATTTCGGCTTTCGCTCGCCCGATCTGGTCCAGCGCGCGGTGTCGGCCACGCTCGAATACGTGGTCGAGACGCAGCGTGGGATCCCGTCGAACGTGCGCTCGGTCGATACGTACCACGCACAGTCGTTTCTGGTGATCGACGAGTCGACCAAGGCCAACCTCGAGCTGACGCGGACGCTGATGGGGGGCCGCCGCTCCGGGAGCCTGCTGAGTGTCATCGACAAGACCGTCACCGCGATGGGCGGCCGGCGCTTGCGCCAGTGGCTGAACTACCCGTTGGTGGAGGCAGCGCGCATCGAGCGACGTCTCGACGCGGTCGAAGAGATGGTGCGCTTTCCCGCGCTACGACAGGACGTCCGGGAGGCGCTCGACGAGGTCTACGATATCGAGCGGCTGTGCGGGAAGGTTTCGTCCGGAACCGCCAACGCGCGTGACTTGCGCAGCTTGCTCTCTACGCTGAGCGTGATCCCCGACATCGAGGCGATCCTCCGGGATTGCGAGTCCGAGTACCTGGTCGAACTCGAGCAGTCGCTGGACCCGTGTGAGGAGATACGCGACCTCATCGACCGCGCGCTCGTCGACGAACCGCCGGTCGAGCTGACCGAGGGCGGCCTATTCGACACGGGCTACCATGACGAGCTCGACGAGCTCATCGAGGTCTCGGAAAACGGCAAGGACTGGATCCTGCGATACGAGACCGAGCAGAAGCAGCAGACCGATATCTCCAGCCTCAAGGTCAAGCACAACAAGGTGTTCGGCTACTTTATCGAAGTCACCAAGGCGAACCTGCATCTGGTGCCCGACCGCTATATTCGCAAGCAGACGCTGGCGAATTCCGAGCGCTATTACACGCCCGAGCTCAAGGAGATGGAGGACAAGATCCTCGGGGCCGAGGAGAAGCGAAAGGCCCTCGAATACGACTTATTTCAGGGGCTTCGCGAGCGGGTTGGACTCGAGATCGGGGACCTGCTCAGGACCGCGAGCGACCTGGCGAATTTGGACGTGATCGCCGGGTTGGCGGAGTTGGCGCAGCGCCTCGATTACGCGCGTCCGACACTCACGGACGATTTGGGCCTCGAAATCGAGGATGGGCGACACCCCGTCGTCGAGCGTACCCTGCAGGACGAAGAGTTCGTGCCGAACTCGGTGCAGTTGGATCCGGCGCGGCGCCTGCTGATCATCACGGGTCCGAATATGGCCGGCAAGTCGACGGTCATTCGACAGGTGGCTTTGATAACGTTGCTCGCGCAGATGGGGTCGTTCGTCCCCGCCCGGGCGGCGACGATCGGGACGGTCGACAAGATATTCAGCCGGGTCGGAGCCAGCGACAACCTCGCCCGTGGCCAGTCGACGTTCATGGTCGAGATGACCGAGGCCGCGCATATCCTGAATAACGCCACCGAGCGCAGCCTGGTGATCCTCGATGAGATCGGCCGCGGGACGTCGACCTTCGACGGTCTGTCGATCGCGTGGGCGGTCGCCGAGCACCTGCACGACGAGCTGAAGGCCAAGACCTTATTCGCGACGCATTACCACGAACTCACGGAGCTGACGCGCACGCTCGAGGCCGCTGCCAATATGAGCATTGCGGTCAAGGAGTGGCAGGATGACATCATCTTCCTGCGCAAGCTCGTCGACGGCGAGGCCAACCGAAGCTACGGTATTCAGGTGGGTCGACTCGCCGGGCTACCGGAGCCGGTGGTCGAGCGTGCCAAGCAGGTCCTCGAGAACCTCGAGAGTGGTCAGTTTGACGACATGGGGATTCCGATGCCGGGACGCAAGCCCGACGAGGAGCCCAGACCCACGAAGAGTCACAACCCGAACCAGATGACCTTATTCGCGACCGGATCCCGCCTCGACCCCGAGGAAAAAGAGGCGCTCGAGCGGCTGCGCGACGCGAAGGTCAATCATATGACGCCTATCGAGGCGATGAAGTTGCTCGACGAAATCGTCGAAAGTTTGAGGAAGTAATGCCAGCTCGACTCCACCTCGCCCTGATCACCTTGATGACGACCGCGGCGCTGGCGGCATGCAAGACCAGTGAGCCGGCTTCGGTAGACCCGTTCGGCATCGCCGACGAGGGGCAGGGGGCGAAAATCGACGAGATGGAGGAGGCCGAGCCAAACCCCGACCGACGCGGCGAGTCAGGAGGCCAGTCGGATCGCGAGGAGTTGAGCCTGCCGGCGCCTCCCGAATCGATGGCCAAGACCATCGATGGCGATGCATCGGACTGGGATATGACAAAGGCTCGGACGTTCGACGGCAAGCGCAGCGTCGAGAAGGGCGAGCAATTCTGGAGCGGCGATTCCGACGCGTCTTTTCGGGTCGCGGTCGAGCACGATGCAGGTCACGTCTATTTCCTGGTCGAAGTCCGAGACGACAACGTCGTCGACGCCGGCTCCAACGAGGTGATGACCGACGGCGTGATTCTGTGGCTGCGGGACCCCGAGCTCCAGACAATCGTGGAAGCGCTTCCTGCGTCGATTCGCAAGCGCGTGGGTGTGAGGCCCGAAATCGCGATCCTGTTTACCCCGGACGGTCAGTACTGGCGGTACGACGACCAAAACGGGCGCCTTAATCGAGCCGGGCTGGACGCGCAGACCCAAAAGATCGACGGCGGATACCGTGTCGAGATCGCGATCCAGGCGAGCGTACTGGAGTACGCGGCGGCGTTCCCGATGGAGGAAATTGCGTTTCGCGTCGAGCTCATGGACGGCGACGATGCCGAGAACCGAGGGCGACAAACGCTCTTCAGTATGCTCCCGGACACCGGTGCCGATGCGCCTCGATACGCGCTCCTCGGTTTAGATGGAATGGTGCCGCACGAGACAGTGGTCGGCCAGCCACCACGTCCGAATGCTCTGGGCCGCTGGCGACTGGAGGATGATACGTGGAGCTTTCGCAGCTTCGAGGCCGCCTCGGCAAACTGGCAGGTCTACTCGGACCTCGAGTTCGTAAGCGAGATCGTGGCTGATACCGGTGCGACCGAGGCGTTTTGCCAGCCGGCGACCACGGACAAGCGAGTGGTCGAGGCCTATCGATCGAAGGGCGATTCGCATATGGCCGCGCTGGTCTATTGCGCCACCCGAGCTCCGAAGGGCCAGTGCCCCGATGATGGTGCGGGCCAGGTGTTATGGGTTCATTTTACCCGACCAAACGGCCCCAATTGGCAGCATCACGCGACGAAGTCGGTCCTCCCCGAGCCGCTAGAGCAATGCTACGACGCGGATCGCGGAGAGGGCATGTACGATGGGTTCTCGATGGTGCCGGTCGGTATGCTCAACAGCACGACCTGGGCTGTTGGCTGGCAGCACACCGAAGAAGGGCGCGGCTACGAGTTCGTCGAGCAGGGTATCTGGTTCGCAGACATGGAAAATGCCGGCGAGACCTCGCACGCGGGCACCGTGACGACCTCGGAGATCGATGCGAAGCGCGACAGCCGAATGGTCTCCCGACGGCGGGTCTACCTGACAGCGATCGACAATGAAGATGGCGCCGATATTTGTTCGGTCGAGCAGCTCGAGGACCAGCGATGCGACGGTCTGAACCGTGCCTGTCGCACACCGGAGCGCCGCAAGCAGCGAAAGGTCCAGATCTGGACCTGGGCCGAGGACAAGGGCAAGTTCGAGAAGTTCTTCCTCACCAAGCACCGAAACTGTAAGACCGACTTCGACTTCGCCTCGCGGAAGGCGTACCTGCTGCTGCAGCGGGAAGGGCGGCTCGGGCTGGTGGCATCACCGGCGCTGCGCGAATAGGTTATAGGTTTCGCTGCGCGAGGTCATAGGTCATAGGTCATAGGACATAGGACATAGGACATAGGTCATAGGACATAGGACATAGGTCATAGGTCATAGGTCATAGGTCATAGGTCATAGGTCATAGGTTTCGGTCGCGCCGGGTGGCGCGCGCGAGGTCATAGGTTGGGTTGCAGGTGCTGATGAGGTTGTGTTTTGATAGTCGACGACCAACGACCAACCACCAACGACCGACCACCAACGACCGACCACCAACGACCAACGACCAACCTCAACTATCCCGGTGGCGACTCGCCGTCTGGATATAGTGCGCGGCGCTCTCGCGGAAGGATTCGATTTCCTCGTCAGATAGCTCGCGGCGGGGTTTGGCGGGGCTCCCCATGGCGAGGGTGCCGGAGGGAATGACCGTGCCAGGGGTAACGAGGGCGCCGGCGGCGACCATCGCGTTGTCTTCGACGACGGCGCCGTTCAGGAGCGTCGCGCCCATGCCGATCAGACAATTATCTCTGACGGTCGCGCCGTGGATGATCGCCTTGTGGCCGACGGTCACGCCTTCCCCGATGATGCTGGGATATCCGCCCGAGTCGACGTGGACCATCGACAGGTCCTGGATATTGGTGCGGGCGCCGACGCGGATGCGGTTGACGTCACCGCGAAGCACCGTGTTGTACCAGATGCTGACTTCGTCGCCGAGTTCGACGTCACCGATGACGTGAGCCCCGGGGGCGATGTAGACGTCTTCGCCGAGCGTAGGGCGTGTGCGTTCGAACGTGATGATTCGGTCGCTCATATCGTTGCTACCTACCTGATGCCGGCCTGAAGCGGGTTACTCGTCGAACATCTCGCCGTACTTATCGAGCTTGTCGAGGACCTCGTTGCCCTCGCCGTCTGCGGCGTCGTCGCTGTCGTCAGAGTCGTCGTCTTCGCCCTGATGGTCGGCTTCGTCTTGCGCCGGTGCGTCCGAGTCCTCGTCGGCTTCTTCGTCGGGGGCATCGTCGCCAGACTCCTCGGCCTCGGATGCTTCTTCGGCGTCAGATTCCGCATCTGGCTCGGCCTCTTCGGCGTCTGCCTGCTCGTCATCTTCGACGTCGGAGGAGTCCTCGTCGAGATCTGAGGATGACGACTCACCGAGCCCGACGCTGGAGTCTTCCTCGCCGGCCGGGACCGCGACGGTTGCCGCGCCTTCTTCGATGGGGTCGGCAAAGAACAGCACGCCGGAGCGGTTATCGAGCAGGCTCATGACCTCCTCTGCGGCGTAGACGTCCGCGAGGATGTCGTCGATGGAGTCGTATCGGTCCTCGACCGCGTCCATCGACATCTTGTCGAAGATATCGTCGAGCTTGCGCGGGATGTCCGGGAAGAAGCTCGATGGCATCGGTGAGCGGCGACCGGGCACTTTGCCGGTGAGCATCTCGTAGAACATGATGCCCATGGCGTAGATATCGGTCTTGATGCTGCCAGCCCCGGGGTTCTGGAATTGCTCGGGCGCCATATAAGCGACGGTTCCGACGCCGACGTAGACCTGACCGCCACGGCCGCCCTCGGTATCGACTAGCCGGGACATCCCGAAGTCCGAGAGCATGGCATTGCCTGCGGCATCCAGCACGATATTTTCGGGTTTGATATTTCCATGCACGACGCCGGCCTGATGGGCGGTACTCAGACCGTTCAGGATCTGGAGGAAGTACTTGAGTGCGACCGATAGATTCGGGCGGTCCTCCATCTCGATGAGGCGGCGCAGGTTGCCCTTGGGGGCATATTGCATCACCACATATGGATACTCCACGGAGGTCTCGACGTCGAAAATCTGGACGACGTTGGGGTGCACCAGGGATGATTGCTCTCGAACGATGTCGACAAAACGGCCCACGATGTCTTCACGTTTGACCTGGGCGAAGACGTTGAAGACCTCGTTGATCTCCTTGATCGCGACGTCGCGTGCGAGTTTGGTCTGCGTGCCTTTGTAGACGGTTCCCACACCGCCAGCTCCGAGTTGTTCGCCGCGCTCGTATCCTGTTGACGTCACAAAATCGGCATCAGTATCGTTGGTGGTAGTCATATCTGGTTGCTTCTCTGCGTCGAAGGAGTCGTCGTAGCTTGCAGCGTCTGCAGCGTCGGCGGGGGCGACGTTGGTTTGAGCGGAATCGTCGTCCTGAAAGCGCGAGGTGCTGCGCTTGGTCGGCTCGTCGTTGTCGTTGTCGAATGAATCTTCAACACCGGTGGCGATGTCGTCGATGAGGTCTTCGCCGACGTCATCGATGACATCCTCGAATTCCTCGGAATCGACACTCTCATCGATATGCTCGCCGAAGGCGACCCGGGCTTCGTCTCGCCAGGTCGCGGCGCTATCCAGCGCGTCGAGTGCGGTATCCTGTACCGATATCTCGTCTCGGATGCGGTCGTAGACCACGTAGTCCTGGTTCTCGAGAAATCGTATATAGCTGAGGATGTGGAGGTGGAGGTGATCCGACAGCGCCTGTTGGACGGCGTCGTAGGAGGCAGCCCCCTCGGCCCCTTCTCGTTCGAGGACGACTTCGATTATCTGGCGAAGATCGTCCAGCACATCTTGCAAGGCCAGACCTTCGTCTTCCATACAGCGGACTCCGCGCGGAGTGAGTAAATTTGAGCGGGGCCGGCCTCTATCACCGACACCATCTTTGATAGTACGTCTGAGGGCTCGCGTCTACGTCTACGACGACAAAGCAACGCTCGCAGGCGCGAGCATACATCAGGAAAACCCGAATCGGCAATTTTTTTGAAGCCCAGTGTGAACCGCTCGGGTGTCCTCCACCTGCGATCGCGCCGGATCGCCGCGATCCCGGCTGGATTCACCCGGTCGCGATCCCCGGATCGGGCGAAAAAGCTGGTTTTCGCGCTGATTTCGGGGTCTGGAGTCCCATTGGCTGTGACATTGTGTCACAGGTCGGACCCCTCCGCCGGTATTTCTGGAGGATAGGGCTGACTGGAACGCAGATTGCTGTATAATATCGGAGTGAACGGTTACTACGATACAGTGAGAACGGGCGAGATGATTCCAAGCCTCAAACAGAAGTTGGCCACTGGACTCGTGAGCTTTCACGAGGACGAAAGTGCGGCGACGGCCACCGAGTACATAATTCTGTTGATCCTCATCGCCTGTTTCGTCATCGCGATCGTCAAGGTGTTTGGAGAGAACGTCAGCTCCAAATACGACGACGCGGGAGACGGCGTGCGTAAAGAGGTCACTTTCTAGATTTTTTGAAGGCCGTCACGACGAGCGATACGTCGGTGTACGCGCCAATTGAAGAGACGAGGAGAGGATATGATGAGTCGGGTCAGGACGATGAGTTGGCGGGCGGTACTAGCCGCGCTGGTAGCTCTTTTATTCGTTGCGGGCTGTGGAGATACGGGCAGCGAGGTCATCAATGGTCAAAATGATGGCACAGACAACCCGTTCCTCCAGAATTCGACGGCCGAGCAGCAATTGCCTGAAGGGCCGCATATCCGACCCGAGATTCAGCACGTGATCATCGCGGAGCCGGATCCCGACCAGGTCGACCTCGATATCGAGAGCGCCACCGTGACCTTCACGGGGGCGGCTGCCGCTCGGGTCGACCACCTCGGCGAAGACGATATTCTGGCCATCGGCGACCGTTCCTTCCAGGTAGACACCTTCACCAAGGATGGCGCGGGCACCCACATTGGACTGCGAAAGCTGGCCCTCCAGGATGTGCTCTACGGTAAGTGGGACTACGAGTTCGCGCTCGGCGAGGACCCGACTCAGGCGACGGCCTCACAGGAGCTGGGCTCGGACGAAGAGACCGCTCGACAGGGGCTCGACCTCTCCAAGCTCGGCTGCAAGCCCGCGTCCGAGCTTCGCGACGACATGCGTACTTCAGTCAGAGAAGAAATTCAGCGGCTGGGCGCCGACGCTCAGGGCATTCGCCCGGAGGTCGACTTCAGCACGACGCTCGGCTCCAGCAAGGACTTCCAGTTCCGCGGCAGCCTGCCGCTGGGCGTCGGTAACTCCGATGCCGAACACCAGGTCCAGAAGCAGTGGTGTCAGGCCAACCGGGGTAGCCAGTACTGCGTTCGCGAATTCCAGACCATGCTCACACTCGAAGCCGGCGCGCAGATGAATATCGGGATGGAGCTGCCATTTACCTCCGGCTTCAACTTCAACCCGGAGGTCGAGGTCTGCAATACCTCGGAGGTCAACGTCCCCGGCATTCCGCTCGGTCCGCACTTCGAGCTCACGCCGGTCTTCGCCCTGAACGTCGGGCTCGGAGTCGAAGCGCAGTACCCCAGCCCCTTCGAGAATCGCGCGGTCGACTTCACCATCCAGCCCGGCTACCAGCTCAACGTCCCGCTGGGATACCACTACCTGGCGGACACGGCCTCGGGAGCTGAAGAGACTCACTGGGCGCCCGAAGGTTTTGGCAGCGGTCCCTATAAGGTCAACATCACCGCCAACGACGACCAATTCCTGACCGTCTCGGAGACCGAGGCCGACACCGACGTCGACCCCGAGGTCGAAGCCAAGCTCTACGTCAACGTGACCATGGAGTTGGTCTTGTCGCCGACCGCGACCGACCGGGTCACCCTCGGCGGGCCCACCGCCGGGATCGAAGGTGGCCTCTACGCCCGCTGGCGTCCCACACAGGACGGTATGACCGCCGAGACCGCCTGCATGGACACTGGACCCTACGTCCGCCCGTCGCTTTCGGTCGGGCTTACCGCCGAGGCCGACCTGTCGCTGTGGACCTGGAAGTACGACATCATCGAGTCGAGCGAAGTCTGGAGCAACAACTACCGCGTCCCGCTGTGGTGGGACGAGCCACGCAACTTCTGCTTCGAGACCGAGACGCCTTCTCCGGTAGCGATCGAGCTGCAGTGGCAGGATGAGAACGCCGACCTCGACCTCGAGCTGACTCAACCTTCGAGCATTACCTACAGCAACGGCGTGGACTCCGAGACCGGCATGGAGCACCAGGGTGATGCCTGTCCGGAGAACTTCGGCGTGGGCTGCACCGATAGTCCCGACGGCAACGGAAACTTCACCGAGAAGATCGAAGTCGTGAACAATTCCCAGGCTCCGGATCCCGGCACCAATATGACCGCGCGTGTCGAGCACTTCCAGGGCGACGCACCGGCTTCCTTCGACCTCGTCATCTACAAGAACGGCAGCGTCTCTCAGACACTCTCGGGCTCCGTATCTCCCGATGGTGCCGAGACGCTTTCCTTCCAGGCTCCGTAACCACGTATTCGAGTCATCGAGCAAGCCGGGCCCTTCGGGGTCCGGCTTTTTCGCTTCTTGTCGGCTCGACGCTGGTTATTTTCTCGGCAACTCATCACTCGATTCACCGGCGAGGGCCCATGGGCATTTGGAAGACAATCGCTGCGCGGGGCGCGTGGGCGGCCGACGCCGCAATGCGACTCGGGGCGTTCGACGTCGAGCGCAAAATCGACGCGGCCGCTGAAGACGTCTGGATCATCCTCATCGATACGCACACCTGGCCGGAATGGGGGCCATCGGTCATCGACGTGGAGCACGACGGGCGGTTCTTGGACGCCGACTCCGAGGGCTCCGTGCGCACGGCTGCTGGTCTCTGGGTGGACTTTCGGGTCACGGACTGGGAAGACGGCCGTCGCTGGGTATGGGATGTCGAGGGCGTACGCGCGACCGGCCACCGTGTCGAGCCCCTCGATGAGGGCCGATGCAGGCTCGTGTTCGAAGTGCCGACGGTCGCCGCGCCCTACGCGGCTGTCTGCAAGCGCGCGGCGGACAAGATCGCCGACATCGCGACCCGGGAGCCACGCGCGTCCGGGCCGAGATGACAGCATGTAGACGCAATGAACAGGGTCGTGTTCGATATGGATGCGGCGCGCCATCGGCGATGTGAGGTTCGCGCGTCGTCGTGGGCGTGTTCAGGCCTCGGTCCAGTCCCCGTCGCGGAGCGCTTCGCGCAGGTAGCGGCCGGTGTGCGACTCCTCGACCTCGGCGACCTCCTCGGGCGTGCCGGCCGCGACCAGGTGGCCGCCCTCATCGCCTCCCTCCGGGCCCAGGTCGATGACGTAGTCCGCGCATTTGATGATGTCGATATTGTGCTCGATCATCACCACCGTATTGCCCGCGTCGACCAGCGTGTGCACGACGTCCAGGAGCTTGCGGATATCGTCGAAGTGCAGCCCCGTCGACGGCTCATCCAGGATGTAGAGCGTATCTCCGGTCGCGATTTTCGCGAGCTCGCGCGACAACTTCACGCGCTGCGCCTCGCCGCCCGACAGAGTCGGGGAGGGCTGGCCGACGTGGATGTAGTCCAGGCCGACGTCGAGCAGCGTCTGGAGGATGCGCGAGATCTTGGGGTGCTTGTCGAAGAGCTCCGCGGCCTCGGCGATGCTCATCTCCAGCACGTCGTTGATGCTGTGGCCGCGGTACTTGACCCGCAACGTGGTCTCGTTGAATCGCTTGCCCATGCACGCGGTGCAGGGGACGTAGACATCCGCCAGGAAGTCCATCTCGACCTGCTTGACGCCCTGACCCTTACACTCCTCGCACCGACCGTCGGTGGTGTTGAAGCTGAAGCGCCCCTTGTCGAAGCCATACATTCGCGACTCCGGGAGGTTGGCGAACAGGTCTCGGATGTGGTCGAAGGCCTTTGTGTAGGTCGCCGGGTTGCTGCGCGGCGTGCGACCGATGGGGCTCTGGTCGATCTGGATGACCTTATCGAAGAGCTCCATCCCCTCGAGCCTCTCGTGCGCGCCCGCGCTGCGGTGCTTGTAGTAGACGCGCCGCGCGATTGCGGGGTGCAGGATACCGTTGACCAGCGAACTCTTGCCCGCACCCGAGACGCCCGTAAAGCAGACGAAGCGCTCGGTCGGGATGGCGACGTCGATGTCCTTGAGGTTGTTGTGGCTCGCGCCGATGATACGGAAGTCGGGTGCGTCTGGCGTCCGGCGCTCTTCGGGCACCGGGATATGCTTGCGGCCGGCCAGGTAGTCGGCCGTGAGCGAATTCTCGGCCTCCTTTACTCTTTCTGGCGTGCCCATTGCCACGATCTCGCCGCCGTTTCGGCCGGCGCCGGGACCGAAGTCTACGATCAGGTCGGCGTGCTCCATCGTGTCGCGGTCGTGCTCGACGACGATCACCGAGTTCCCCTTGTCGCGAAGCGACCGGAGCGTGCTCAAGAGCCGCCTGTGATCCCGGGCGTGCAGCCCGATGCTCGGCTCGTCGAGGACGTAGAGAATGCCCGACAACTCGCTCCCGAGCTGGCTCGCCAGGCGAATGCGCTGGCTCTCGCCGCCCGAGAGTGTCTGCGCGGCGCGATCCAACTGCAGGTAGTTCAAGCCGACGTCCAGCAGGAAGCCAAGCCGCTCGGTGACTTCGACGACGAGCTCGGCGCCGATCTTGGCCTCTCGGCCCTCGAGCTCGACGTCCGCGAAGAAGCCGCGAGCCGCATCGATATCGCGCGCGTTAATATCGGCGAGCGTCTTACCCTGAAACCGCACAGCGCGGCTCTCAGGGCGCAGGCGAGTCCCCTCGCAGTCCGGGCATGTCGCCGGCTCGATAAACTCGCCGAAGAAATCCCGCGTACTCTTCTTTCGTGCCTTCTTGTGGTTGCGCGCGATGAACTCGACGACGCCCGCATAACCCTTGTAGCTCTTCTTGTTCTTTTCCGGCGGCCCGTGCAGCAGAACCTCGCGCTCGTCGCTCGTCAGCTCGCCCCACGACTTGTCGAGGTCGATCTTGCGCGCCTTTGCGGTCTGCCGCAGCTTCGTCCAGATGCCCTCGACCGTCTCCGCGTGCTTGAATCGCTCACCCTCGCGGGTCGATGGGTCCGGCCCGACGGCCTCCAGCGCGCCCTCGTTCACCGACTTGGTCGGATCGATGACGATCGACGTCGGCTCCACCTGCGGCGTCGTGCCGATGCCCTGGCATGACTTGCACATGCCCAGCGGGCTGTTGAACGAGAAGCTCTGGTGGGTCAGCTCCGGAAATGCGATGTCGCAGTGAGTGCAGGCACGCTGGGTGCTGTACAGCCGCTCTCGGTCCTCACCGGGCACGGCGATGATGCACTTGCCGTCGGCGGTCGTGAGCGCCAGCTCGATGCTCTCGGCGATGCGTTCTTGCTTGCCAGGCCGGGCCACCAGTCGGTCGACAACCACGTCGATGTCGTGTTTCTTATTGAGCGCGATCTTCTCGAGACCCTCGAGTTGCACGATCTCCCCGTCGATGCGCGCCCGGACGAATCCCTGCTGGCGAAGGTCGTCGAACAGGTCTCTGTACTCGCCCTTTCGATTCCGCACGAGCGGGGCGAGCACCATGAACTTGGTGCCTTCGTCCATCGTCAAGACGCCGCCGATGATGGCGTCGCGCGACATCGTGGTGACCGGGCGGCCGCACTCGTGACAGAATTGCTGACCCAGCCGTGCCCACAGCACGCGCAGGTGGTCGTGGATCTCGGTGACGGTGCCCACGGTGCTGCGCGGGTTATTCGTCGAGGTCTTCTGCTCGATGCTGATCGTCGGGCTCAGGCCCGTGATCTGGTCGAAGTCGGGCTTCTCGAGTTGACCGAGGAACTGCCGCGCGTACGTCGACAGGCTCTCGATATACCGGCGCCGTCCCTCGGCGTACATCGTGTCGAAGGCGAGGCTGGACTTACCCGAGCCGCTGGGGCCGGTGACGACGACCAGCTCGCGCTTGGGGATCGCGACTTCGAGGTTCTTGAGATTGTGCTCGCGAGCGCCGTGAATCACGACGCAGGGGCGATCCAGATACTCCTCGCCGTGCATGCGGGAGCGAGGCAAGTCGTACTTCGGATGGGCTGTCATAGATGTCGGTGTCCTGCGGTCGATCGAGCGTCACTGCTGATTGGATGCGCCAGGTCGCTCGACGTTTCGCGTGGCAGGGGCTTATTTGCCGCCAGCCTTATTCGGTGCCGCTCCCGGTTGGCCTTCATCCGGCTGTCCACCCTCTGGTGGACCCTTCGCGGCGGTCGGTGCGCCCTTGAAGTTGGGCTTGGCGAGGCTTCCCCAGAGGACGAATCCGTACCAATCCTGGGACTTGCCTTCGCGGAGCCACTTGATGTTGAGCACGCTCTGAAGGGTGTTCTTCTTGATGAACTGGTCATTGAACTGGAAGCGCATCTCCATCTTGGCGCGGCTTCCCCGGAGGCCTCGACCCAGGTCGATCTTGCCCCAGACCTCGCCACGGATGTCTCGCCCTTTGAGGCTGAGGGTGTCGAAGGTCAGCTCGGTGTCGCGGCCGCCCTTGGTCGCGCGGATATTGAGATCGGCCTCGAGCGTACCGAAGCTGGTTTGCGGGACGTCGACAAAGCCCATCGCGCCGAATTTTTTCGAGGTGATCGTGCCCGGGCCGACCGTCAGTTGCGTGCCGTCGAGCTTGATGGATCCACCTGTGACGACCGGGCGCTTCGCGTCCATCTCGATCGAGATATCGCCGTCGAGCTGACCGAAGACCGGCAGACCGAGAAACTCGCTGATCAGCTTTGTCTCCTTGAGGTCGATCTCGTCGATTTCGACTTCGATTTCGCGTTTATCGGAGCCATGGACGTACGAGCCGTCGACGTCGCCTCCACCGAGATCGACGCTGAAGTCGACGGTGGGCGCGAGGTTGAAGAGGCTCGAGAGCGGGGCGAACTTGCCGGCGACCTGCGGGATCTCGACGCGCAGCGGCTTCGACTCGGGGGCAGCGGCTTCTTCTCCGTCTCCCTGCTCCTCGCTGGCCTCGTCGTCCTCGTCCGCGCTTTCGTCGGACGCTGACCCTCGCTCGCTGATTGTGATGCCCTCGAGCGCGACACCCGTGAGCCACCACAGATCGAGGTCTTCGATGGTCACGTCGTACTCGTTGCCGAGTTGAGACTCCATCTGGACGACGGCGATTTCCTTGATGCGTTCGTCCGGAAACGTCACGGCGACCGCGATGAGAAACGACGCGAGGCCGAACGCGATATAGACAGGAATGCGTATGATCTTACGTTCCATAAATTATGACTGCTGCTCTTTTTTGACGTATGTCGAGATTTCGATGCGTGCGCTGACTTCGCCGGGCCGCCGCGGCTTGCCCTGGACGCGGACTCGCTTGATGACGACGGGGCGATCGCTGGTCTCGATGCGCTCCAGGAGCTTGAGCAGCGTCGCGAATGGTGCGTCGCGGATCTCGATCTTGAGCTTGCGCTCGGTGATGATCGGCCCTCCATCACTGTTCTTGGAGCCGATGGGTATCTCCGACTCGTCGTAACTGCTGACGCTGATATTGACCGCCGCGGCCTGCGTGGCGATGAAGCTGGTCAGCTTGATATCGTTGCCGCTCATCACCTCGTCGGTGAACTTACTTCGCACACCCTGGTCACTCGACCCGCTTGTCTTCTTCTTCATGTAGCTCGGGCCGACCGTCGAGACGAGGTCGATCGACTGCTTGTACTGCTGGGTCGTCTCCTCGATCTCGTTGAGTGAGCGGTAGAAGACGCCCACGACGAGGATGGCGACCAGGGTCGGTAAGATGATCGCCATGGCGATCAACAGCTTCCTCTCGCGGTCGCTTAGTTCGTCGAGTTGTTCTCTTAGTTTTGCCATATCTTCTCTCCCGCGCGCGGCGCGGCGTCGACTCAGGAGCAACCCGAGGTGATATTGAGTTCGAAGTCGACTTCGTCTTCGTCTTTGACCCTGAGTTCGTCGCGCTTGATTCTGTCGATGCAGTCGAGCTTGTCGATGTCATCTTCGAGGCTGTCGACCGCCTGCGCGCTCGTGGTCTCGCCGTAGATCTGAATCAGGTTTCGGTCGACATCGACCTCGAGTCGATCCAGCTTCAGCTCGGCGTCGCCCGAGATGCGCTTCGCGACCTCGTACGTGAGCTGATATGCACTCATACCCGGGATGAACTCGGTGCTGGATGTAACCTCACCGCCAAAGCGCTCCTTGATCTCCTCGTTGTCCAACACCGGCTCGCCGAAGAGCTTTTCGGTCTGTTGCTGGAGTGCCGTTCGCATCGCGTCTCGCTGTGCCTCGAGCTGGATTTGCTGCGTGTAGAGCACGCCGACCAGGATGAGGAATAGCACGCCGGCGACCGCGCCGTATTTGATGAATTGTTGACGGATGAAGCTAGACTTGCCGCGGTAAGAGAACTCCTCGCGCCGCAGGTTGATGAGGTGGTCGCCCTGGCGGTCGTCGATCTGCTGGAGCGCCAGCGAGGCGGCCGTCGCCATCTTTGCCTCGTCATCGGGACCGACGGGCATCGTCTCGAGGCCGGGCAGTTGATGGACGGGCAGCTTGCGCACGTCTACGCCGAATTCCTGGCGGAGGAACTCATCGATCTCACCGAGGTTGGCGGTGCCTCCGCTCAGGAAGATGGTGTCGAGCTGAATCTGGGACTTGGCGTACAGCGACTGGAAGGTGCGGCGCAGGTCGCGCACGAACGGTCGCATCGCGTCCCGAAGGACCTGGTCGACGGCACGGGCGCGCTCGTCCGGCGCGTCATGCGGTGTCAGGAATGCCGCCTGGTTTTCCTTGAAGTTCTCAGCCTGTTCGTAGCTGGCCTCCATGCGCCTGGAGATCGCCTGCGTGAGGTCTTTGCCGCCGAAGCGCACCTGTCGCGCGATGACCGGCTCGTCGTTGTGCAGCACGAGCACGCGCGTGAATGTATGGCCGATATCGACGAGCGCGTACGTGCCGTGTTCGCTGGGCATGCAGCGCTCGAGCACGTAGCGCATCAGCAACTCGGGCACGCCCACGACCGCCGGGTCGATGCGGTGGTCCCCGAGCTCGCCGAGCAGGGTGCCGACGTGCTCGCGCCGGGCGAATCCGATGACGGCCTCTTTATTGTCCGGCGACGAGCCCTCGATGAGCTCGAAGTCGTAGATGACGTCGTCGGTCTCGACCGGGAGCCTGTCGTCGAGCATGTGCGGCAAGATATTCTTGACCTTGTCCGGGTCGTCGAAGGGCACGTCCTGATGGATCGACATCGCCTGCCCGTTGGGCAGGAACGTCACGGCGATGGCGTCGTCGCCCAGCGCGCCGCGGTCGGCGAGCCGGTCGAGCGCCACGCCCCAGCGTGTTTCGTCCGAGGTGTCCCAGTCGTCGACCTCGTCGTCTCCGACTGCCTCGACGTTGTCGTCTGCCTCCTCGCCGGGGGGGGCGCCCTCGACATCGT
>JBNJFZ010000041.1:15182-37046 GCA_051747295.1 Myxococcota bacterium | reverse complement strand
CGATGGCGAGCCCAGAAAGAAGGGGAAAGGCTCGGGTGGCCCCAACCCGACCGGCGTCGAAAGCTCGACCTCGACTCGACCTCTGTAGAGTCTGACTCCCGAGAAGAAACCCTCCACGTCGTCAGGCCGGCTGATTGTCGCGAGTTCTGCGTCGTCTTGCATCGACGTAGCCTGCTTCAGCCGACCAGGGTTTTCACAGGGGGCGGAGTCTAAACATCGGGCCCGAGCAACTCCATCGCCGACTCGATGTCTCGGGTGGAGTGGGGATTGCGCTGGCCGGCCAATGCATCCTCGAATTCCTCCAGCAACTCGACGCACTCGGCCTGTTCGGATTCGACGACGCCGCCGAACACACGCGCGCACTGCAGCCTGACCCAATGGGGCGAACCCTGCTCGAACGGAGGGTGCTCCTGCATTTCCCGAAAGGCCTCCGGGTCGTCGTGCAACAGGCAGTAGAGCTCGACGATCCAGGCGTAGTTCCTGGCGCTCTCCGATGCGTGAGGCGACGCCATGCACGCCTGGCAGATCTCCCGGGCGCGACCGCGGCGGCCGGCCTTACGGTACAACTCGGCTTTGACCGGGAGCACGTCCACGGGCACATGGAGGTCGTCGAGAACCTCGATCGCCGTCTCGTAATCCCCGGTACGGTAAAATGCGGTGATGAGGTTCGTGTAGGTGATCTCGTCGGGCTCGACTCCGAAGTCGGCCATCTGACGGAAGACCTCGAGGGCACGGTCGGGTCGCTCGGCGTCACCGAATGACTTGATCAGGATGTTGAAGGTGAAGTCGTTGGGTTCGACTCCGTGGTCGTGCATCTCCTCGAATATCTGCCAGGCGGCATCCGCATCTCCGCTATCGCCAAAGGCCTTGATGAGGGTGCTGTAGGTCACCACATCCGGGTCGACATCGGACGCGAGCATCTCCTCGTAGGCCGCGTGCGCCTTTTCCGGCATCCCGGCGTCGCCGAGTGCTTTGATGAGCGTGTTGCAGGATACCGCGTTCGGAGTGATGCCTCGATCCTGCATCTGCTCGAAGAGATCGATGGCACGTTCGGGTTGGCCCGCGTCACCGAAGGCCTTGATGAGGGTCGAATAGGTCACCACGTTGGGCTCGACGCCGCGCTCTCGCATCGCGTCGAAGACCGCTCGGGCACGCTCCAACTCGCCGGCGTCGCCGAAGACTTTGATGAGCACGCTGTAGGTGACGACTCCGAGCCGGACGCCGAGCTCGTCGACGCTTTCGAAGACCGACCACGCCCGGTCGGTCTGTCCGGCGGCTCCGAACGCGTTGATGAGGATATTGTAGGAGATGGCGTCCGGGTCGAGGCCCTTGTCGAGCATCGTCTGGTAGACGCTCCAGGCGTGGTCGGGCTGGTCGGCATCCCCGAAAGCCTTGACCAGTGTCGACAAGGAGATGACATCGGCATCCACCTCGGCCTCGAGCATCTCACGGTAGACTCGCCAGGCGCGGTCGGGTTGGCCGGCATCGCCGAGCGCCTTGATCAACGACGAGTAGGTCACCACGTTCGGCGCGACCTCATCTTGCTGCATCGTCTTGTAGACCTGCCAGGCGCGGTCGACCTGTTCGGCGTCCCCGAACGCCTTGATGAGGATGCTGTAGGTCACCACGTCGGGCTCGACCTCCGAACGCTTCAGCCGCTCGAAGACCTCCCAGGCCCGGTCGGGCTCGCCGGCGTCCCCGAAGGCCTTGATCAAGCTCGAGTAGGTGACGACGTCCGGCGTCACCGGGGCTTCGCTCATGCGCTCGAAGACCGTCCATGCGCGGTCGGGCTGGCCAGCATCGCCGAAGGCCTTGATCAGCGAGCTGAACATGATGACGTTAGGCTGGAGGTCGCGCTCCAGCAGGTGCTGGTAGATCTGCCAGGCTCGCTCGGGTTGCCGGGCACGACTCAGCGCGTGGATCAAGTTGTTGTATGTGATGACGTTCGGCTCGATACCCCGGTCGAGCATCTCCTGGTAGATCCCCCAGGCGCAGCCCGGGTCCTCCGCGTGTCGGCACGCGCGAATGAGGCTGCTGAAGGTCACCACATTCGGTGAGATCCCCTTTTCCTTCATCATCTCGTAGTGGGCGAGCGCTCGTTCGGCGTCGCCGGCGTCCCCGAAGGCCTTGATGAGGCTGCTGTAGGTAATGACGTTCGGCTGGACATGCGACCCGCACATCGTTTCCAGCACCGTGCTCGCCCGCTCGGGTCGACCGGCGTCGCCAAAGGCTTTGATCAAGACATTGAACGTGATGACGTTGGGCCGCACGCCTGCGTGCGTCATGGCCTCGAACAGCTCCCAGGCGCGCTCGGGTTGGCCGGCATCGCCAAAGGCTTTGATCAGCGCGCTATACGTCACGACGTTGGGCTCGATGCCGTCCTCGAGCATCTGATTATACATCTCGCGGGCCTGCTCCGGCCGGTGCGCGTCGCCCAGGACCTTGATCAGCGTCGAGTACGTGATGACGTCCGGCGCGACCGAGCGCGACCGCATCTCGTGGTACATCTCCACGGCCCTGTCCGGCTCGTCTGCATCACCGAAGGCCTTGATCAAGATATTGAACGTGAAGTCGTTCGGGGTGATGCCATCGGCGACCATCTCCCGGTACATATCGTGTGCTCGGTCGGGCTTGCCGGCGTCGCCGAAGGCCTTGATCAAGATGTTGTAGGTGAAGTCGTTGGGTCGCGTGCCGGCTTCCCGCATGCCCTCGAAGAGGGCGTAGGCTTTCTTGCACTGGCCCGCGTCGCCAAAAGCCTTCAGCAGGCTGTTGTAGGTGATGATGTTGGGGGCGAGGTGATGATCGAGCATGACCTCGCAGGTCCTCCAGGCGCGGTCGGGCTGACCGGCGTCGCCGAAGGCCTTGATGAGGCTGTTGTACGTCACGATATTGGGCTCGATGCCCTCGGCCTGCATCCGCTCGAAGACGCGTTGAGCGCGGTCGGGTTGGCCGGCGTCGCCGAAGGCCTTGACCAGGATGCTGTAGGTAATCACGTTGGCCTCAGCCCCGCGCTCGAGCATCTCCTGATAGGCCTCCCAGGCGCGCTCGGGCTGACCGCTGTCCCCGAAGGATTTGATCAGGTTCGAGTAGGTATACGCATCCGGTTCAGCCCCTTCGCGCTGCATCCTCTCGTAGACTCGAGCTGCCCGGTCGGGGTCTCGGCGGTACGCCATGATCAGGTTATTCGCGATGATCGCATTCGACGGCCACTCCTCGAAAGCGGCTTCGAGCAGACGGCGTGCGTCTGAATAACGCTTCTCACGGCGTAGCTTTTTCGCCCTGCGAGTTACCTCGCGGGGATGGTCGGGCAGATCGACCTCATGTGATCCGGCGTCGCCCATGTTGGCGGGTGGTTTTCATGGTAAATGGCTGCGTTTATTTCGGTTATGAAGTTGGCGCTGACACTCGACGGTAGTGTAGTTGAAATCAACTCGAAACGACAGCCGTTTGACACACGGCTGTCACGATGGGCAGTTGGACACGGCAGCACGGACTCGATGGAGCAGTAGGACCCATGACACTCGATGGACCCAGACAGCCGGACCCGGTGCGAAGGCGCGAGGATCGAAGAGCCGGCGTCTATGTCCACGTGCCGTTCTGCGCGCGGCAGTGCCCCTACTGCGATTTCGCGGTGTCGGTCGAGCGCGACATCCCACATCAAGGATACGCCAGCGCGCTGATCGCCGAGTTCGACGCGAGGATCGCCGACCTCGATGGACGCGACGTCCGTACCGTGTATTTCGGTGGCGGGACCCCGTCGCTGTGGTCGCTCGACGCCTTCGAGCGCGTGATGGAGCACGTCGAGCAGGCGCTCGACCCCGCAGCGCTCGACGAGGTGACCCTCGAGGCCAACCCGGTCGATATCTCCCGCGAGTCTCTGCGGCGATGGAAGGCCGCCGGGGTCACACGGCTGAGCTTAGGGGTCCAGAGCTTCCAGCAGTCGATGCTCGACAAGCTCAACCGCAACCACAGCGCGGGCCAGGCCCGAGACGCGGTGCAGATGGCGATTGAATACGGCCCGGAGCTCATCTCGTTCGACTTGATGTTCGGCGTCCCGGGACAGACAAGGGGTCTCTGGGAGCGGGACCTGGACGCGCTCTCGGAGCTCGAGGGTGTGATGCACGTGTCCGGGTACAACCTGACGATCGAGCCGGGTACCGCGTTCCATCGCCGCCAGCAGCGGGGCCGGTTGGTGCTGCCCTCCGACGATGCGAGCTTCGAGATGCTGGAGATGCTCGTCGACCGTTGCGAGGCGCTGGGCTTCGAGCGCTACGAGGTGTCGAATTTCGCCAGGCGCGGCGCGCGTAGCCGCCACAACACGCTCTACTGGACCGGGGCCGAATACCTCGGGATCGGGACGGGGGCCCACAGCCTGCGGATCGACGAGCAGGGCGTGTTCAGGCGGTCCAACACCGGCACCAGGCAGGGCTATATGGATGCCCCCTGTGAGCCGGAA
The DNA here is from genome assembly GCA_051747295.1 of Myxococcota bacterium. Lineage (GTDB taxonomy): Bacteria > Myxococcota_A > Bradymonadia > Bradymonadales > Bradymonadaceae > JBNJFZ01. Next base: position 32,590 of record JBNJFZ010000041.1, on the reverse strand, counting down.
GAGGTCGAGCGACTCACCGCGGAGCAGCACTTCGTGGAGCGGCTCTTCCTGGGACTGCGCAGTCGTGAAGGGCTCGACTGGAGCATCCTCGAGCACCAATTCGAGCGTTCGTTGGACGGCTCGCGTATCGAGAGGGCGCGCGCGCACTTCGACGCGCTCGTCGAGCAGGGCTGGGTCGAGCGCGATGCCAGTTATTACCGCCCGACGGATCGCGGCTTTAATGTCGCCGACGCGCTGGCCCACCAGTTGATGTCGATGACCGACACGTGACCCGCCCGACGCGCGCGGATGTTACCGTTGCCAATCCGCGTGCCCCTTTGTTACATTCGCATGGACTTTCCAGATAAAACTGGGTGTCTATGCACCCCCTCGCGAACCGAAGAGGCGAATGAGTAGCGGCCCCTGGCAGATGACCAAGGACCCATGCGGGGAGGGAGTCTATTGCGGCCCAGACGATGCGCTCGACAGGGCGTCGTCCAAGTGGCCATCCGACCGAGTGTTGAGCGAACGTACTTCCAGCGGGCGTCTTCATGACTGAGCAGATTCGCGAGCTCCAGCAGCAACTACGAGCTAATCCCGACGATCGAGAGCTCTTCGACGAGCTCGCCGACCACTTCGCCGAGACGGGCGATTGGCGCCGACTGCGTCGTCACTACGAGCAATTTGCGAAGAGCGAAAACGGAGCCGAAGACTTCGATCAACTGGTCTTCGTGCTCGAAGAACTCGCAGAGGCGACCGAGGACAACAAGGAGAACTCGGCGATATTGGTGGCGCTCGGGGATATCTACCTCGACTATGTCGGCGACCGAGACGCGGGGATGAGTGCGTATCAGAAGGCGTTCAAGACCTACCCTGAAGACACCACCAGCCTCGACCGCGCTCGCCGAATCTATCGCGAATCCGAAGACTTCGATCGCGTCATCCTGCTCTATAATCTCGAGCGAAAAGTCGCCCGAGAGCCGTCGGACGAGTCGATGGCGCTCGCGCGGATGGCTCAGGTACACGGCGACTTCCTGGGGGACCAGGACAAGGCGCTCGAGCTGCTCGACCAGGCGCGCGAGTTGCACCCAAAGAACAATATCGCACAGACCGTCGCCGCGATTTACAAGGCGGGCGGCACGGTCGAATCGGCCGTGAAAGACCGCGTTCGGGAAGCCCATGAGGCCGCCGCACAGGGGGAGGATGAGCTGGCCGCGGTGATGATGATGGACGGCGCGGTGCTCGAGCGCTTTCGCGAAGGCAGCGATCTGCGTGAAGCGGTATCGCTGGCAGAAAAGGCCCGCGAATTCGACCCCGATAACTCGCGCGCCATTCGCTTTCTCGAGCACGCATACGCCGAGTTGGACCGCGCCGATGAGCTCGAGAGACTCTCCAAGGACGTCGAGGCCAGGGCTCGAGAAAGCGCGCGGGATGCCGATGACGCCGATGAGGCCGAGAACCCAGCGGAAGACGCCGAAGAAGCAGAGGACGAAGAAGCAGAGGACGAAGAAGCAGACGCCGAACAAGAAGAGTCGGGAGAAGGCGATGTGTCCGGCGATGATGCCGTGGACGAGCCCGAGCAGGCCGATGACGGCTCCGATGCCGGCGCTGGCGCGACCTTCGATGGCGGTCTCGAGGAGGCGAAGAGCGTACTCGCCGAGGATCCAGAGGATCTGGAAGCCCTCGACGTCGTTCGCGCCGATCTGCGCGAGCGCGGCGATTGGGAGCAGCTCGTCGAGGTGCTCGAGCAATCACTCAAGCGTTTGCGCAAAAAGGAAGGCGAGTTGGGCGTGATGGTCGAGCTCGCCAACGTGCACTGGCGAGAGCTGGGTGACCTCGAGCGCGCCGAGTATTATTTCAAGCGGGTCAAGCTGCTCGACTCCGAGCAGCCCGACATGCTCGAGTTTTACGAGGATTATTACCAGCGAGAAGAAGAGTGGCGGAAGCTCTACTCGCTGCTCAGCGGGCAACTCGACCATGTCGACTCGCGAGAAGAGGCCTACGATCTGACCGAGCGGCTCGGCCGCATCGCCGAAGTCCAGATGGAGAGCCCCGAAAAGGCCATCGATGTCTGGAAGACCTACACGAAGGAGTACGAGGGCGACGAGCAGGCGCGAGAAAACCTGCGTCGACTCTACGAAGATTACGAGAAGTGGAACGCACTGGTCGACTTCCTCAAAGACGAGGTCAAGCGCCTCGAAGAGGACGACGAGGACACCACAGGTCGCGAAATCGAGCTACTCGAGCGGATCAGCGAGATCTACCGCGACGAGCTCGGCCTCGATGTGATGGTCATCAATACGCTCCAGGCGATCCTGGAGCTCGACCCGGGTCACGAGCGGGCCTTCGAACAACTGCGCGAGAAGCTCGAGGACAACCGCAGGTGGAATGACCTCGCGCAGCTGCTCACCGACCGAGCCGATGATGCAGCCGAGCAGGGCGATATCGATTCGGCGGTGACGTATCTGTTGGACGTCGCGGACATCTGGCAGGAGAGCCTGCGAAACGTCACTCAGGCGATTCCGCACCTGGAGCGCATCGTCGAGATCGCCCCCGAGCGTGCCGACGTGCGCGACCGGTTGCGCGAGATCTACGAGCAGCGGCGCGACTACGAGTCGCTCTTCGATCTCCGATACAACGAGGCGCTGCTCGAATCGGGCGCCGCTCGCGAGGAGCAGTTCGAAGAGCTGGCGGAGCTGGCGAAAGACCGGCTCAACGACCCGGACCGAAGCGTCAAAGTGCTCGAGCAACTGCTGGAGCTTCGGCCCGCAGATGAAGAGCTCATCGACAAGCTCGAGTTCATCCATCGCCGACGCGATTCCTGGGGTCCGCTCGCCGACATCCTGGAGAAGAAGGCCGACCTGGTAGACGGTCAGGACGAGCTGGAGTTGCGCCGCGAGTCCGCCTCGATTCGCCTGGAGCACCTCGACGACCGAGGCGAAGCTGCGCGGGCCTGGCGAGACGTGTTGGACCTCGCCCCAGATGATGAGGATGCCCTCGATCAGCTGACGCGAGTCGAGCTCGATCGCGAGTCCTTCGACTCACTGCAGGATATTTACGCGGAGCGCGACGCGCTCGGGCATCTCTACGAGCTGATGATGGAGCGCGCCGAGGCGCGCGACGATGTGGACGCCAGGCGCACGCTGTTGAGGCGAGCGGCGGAATTGGCCAGGGGCGAACTCGATGACTACGAGCGGGCTGCCGCGAGCCTCGAGGCGCTGCGCGAAGCATCTGAGGAGCCACTGGCGATCGCCGCAGAGCTCGAGCAGGTCTACGAGAAGACCGGCAACCTGGAAAAGCAGGTTGCGATGAATCAACTCCTGCTCGAGGCGGCCGAGGATGACCGTGACCGCATCGAACGCCTCGAGAACATCGCAGAGCTCGAGGGGCGTCGAGACGCGCATGCCGACGCGCTCGAGTGGCAGCTGCAGGCGGTCGCGCTCGACCCGGAGAACGCATCGGCCGTCGACCGAGCCGAGCGCTATGCCAGGAAGGGCGAGGCGCTGAACCTGCTGGTCGAAAACCTCGAGATCATCAGCGACTCGCAGGAAGACGACCAGGTCCAGGAGCGCATGTGGCAGCGTCTCGGCCGCATCATGCGCGATGATTTCGACGATTATTCGGCGTCTATCGAGTACTTCGAGCGCCTCCGTGAGCGCCACCCGGCCGATCTGGATACGCTCCTGGCGCTGGACGGGCTCTACGACGCCATCGGAGACCCCGACAAGCGCATCGAAGTGCTCCGCGAGCAGATCGACGTGCTCAGCGACGAGGGGGCCGAGCGCGAAGACCTGGTGGATCAACTCAGCAAGATCGCCGACGTCCAGCGCGAATACCTCGACGAGATCGACGCCGCGCGCGACACCTACAACGAGATTCTGGACATCGAGCCGGACCATGTCCCCGCATTGCGCGGGATGCGTCAGCTCTATCGCGAGGACGAGCGATGGGACGAAGTCGTCGACTCGCTTCTGCGCGAGCTGAACCTGCTCGGGCTCGACGAGCAGGACCGACGAACGCAAGCGCACATGGAGCTGGCGGATGTCTATCGCGTCGAGCTCGGAGAGCTCAGCGAGGCCATCCACTATTACGGGCAGGTGTTGTCGGAGGAGCCGAAGCACGCAGGCGCGGTCGAGGCGGTCGAAGAGCTGCTCTCGGAGGATGAAATCGCCCGTGAGGCTGCCCTGATGCTGGAGCCGATCTTTCGGGATACCGAGCGTCCCGAGCAGCTCGCCAAAGCCCTTGAGGCCCGTCGACGGGTGGCTTCAGACCGGTTCGAGGAGCAGGAAATCCTCGAGGAGCTCATCCCGATTCATGCCGAGCAGCTCGAGGATATCGAGCGGGCCTTCGAGCTCGCCCGTCGCCAATTCGACCTCGATCCGGGCCGCGAAGAAGTCTGGTTGAGGGTCGAGCAGTTGGGCGCAAAGCTGGATCGATGGGAGGAGATCGAAGAGGTGTTCTCCGAGCATGCCCGCGAGGAGGACAGCCTCGGCGCCAGCGGCTTGAACCTGCTTCGCCACCTCGCCTCCATCCGCGAGCACCGGCTCGGAAAGAAAGAAGAAGCGCTGGCCGCGTGGGAGCGCCTGCACGAAAACGATCCTACCGACGACTCGGTGATCGACGCGCTCGAGCGGCTGTACCGACAGATGGAGCAGCCGGGCGATCTGGCCGATACGCTCGAGAAGAAGGCAGATCTCGTCGACAACGATGAGAGTCGTATCGAGCTGCTCGAAGAGGCCGCGATGCTCCGCGAGGACGTGCTCGACGATGAAGTCGGTGCGATCAACGACTGGGAGCGCGTGCTGGAGCTGGAGAACGATCGGCAGAACGCCGTGGAAGCGCTCGAGCGGCTGTTTCGACGTCGCGAGGCGTGGGCCGACCTCGACGAGTTGTACGCGCGTCAGGCCGACCTCGCCATGGATCCGGACCGTCGTCGCATCTATCTTCTGAGGCTCGGAAAGCTGCGTGCTGAAGCGCTGGATGACTACATCGGTGCCACGGAGTTGCTGTCTCAGTTGGTCACCGAAGATCCGGGCGATGATGAAGCGCTCGAGGCGATCGAGGGGCTCGAGCAAGAGCTCGAAGACAGTGCAGAGCGTCCCGAGCTGCGCGTTGATATCGCCCGAACGTTGGAGCCCGTCTATCGAAGCCGTCAGGATGCCGAGAGCCTCGCACGGGTGCTGGAAGTGCGCGTCGACGATCTGATGGATCCCTTCGAGCAACTCGGGGTGCTCGACGAACTCATCGACATCTACGACCAGCGGTTGGACGCCCCGGACAGGGCCTTCGAGACACTGCAGCGGACCGTACCGATCGACGCGGACGACCCCGGCCGACGCGAGCGGCTCATCGAGATGGGTCAGAAACTCGAGCGACTCGAGGACGCCGCAGATGCCCTGGCGGATGCGGCTGTCGAGGCCGATCCGCTCGAAGCGCCGGCCATCTACCGGCGCATCGGTCAGCTCTTCGACGAGAAATTGCAGGAGCCCTCGAGGGCCATCGAATTCTACGAGCAGGCGGTCGAGGTACAGCCCGACGACGAGCGGGCGCTCGAGGCGCTCGAGGCGTTGTACCAGAACACGAGCAACTTCGAGATGCTCGCCGAAAACCTGCGCCAGCAGGTGCGAGTCGGTGAGCCGTCGCGGCAAGCCGATCTTCTGGAGCGCCTCGGGACCATCCATGAAGAGGTCCTGGAGCAGCCAGAAGAGGCGATCGATGCCTACCACGAGTTGTTGGACGTAAACCCGGAATCGAGCGCGGCGTTCGAGTCGCTGGAGCGACTCTACGAGAAGCTCGAGCGGTGGATCGACCTGTCGGATATCCTCCGCCGGCGTGCCGGCGCGACCTTCGAGGAAGACGAGCGGGTCGAGACGCTGGAGCGGCTCGCCGTGGTATACGAGGAGAAGCTCGACGATATCGTCGAAGCCATCAACGTCTACAACGAGATTCTCTCGTCGCAACCAGACCACGTAGGCGCGATCACCTCGCTGGAGCGACTGTACCGCGAGGACGCGCGGTGGAATGACCTCGCGGACATCCTGCGTCAGAAGCTCATGAGCCCGGCCGTCGAGACCGACGCGGACCGCAACGAGACCGAGCTCGAGCTCGCCGAAGTCCTTCGTGGTGAGTTGTTCGAGGTCGAGCAGGCGCTCGATCTGTACCGCTCGGTGCTGGCGCGCTCGCCGGGCAACGAGCGAGCCGTCGAGGCACTCGAGGAGCTGGCCGAGGACGAGAACTGGGCACCCCAGATCGAGCAAGATCTGCAGGAGTACTACAGCAGTCAGCGAAAGTGGGACGATCTCGTCGACCTGTACGAGATGCGCAGCGAGCAATCGTACGACCCCGCCGAGAAGTCCGAATACATCGAGAAAGTCGCGTCTGTGTACCGGGATGGCCTCAATGATCGAAGTGACGCGCTGGATGCGCTGGCCCGCTCGTGGAAGCTCGACCCATCGCGCGAGTCTGTGCTGGAGCAATTCCAGTCGCTGGTTCAGGTCGAAGGCGCGTGGGCGCAGCTAGCAGATGTCTACGAGGACGTGCTCACCGAACTCTCGGACCCGCAGCGGATGCTCGAGCTGCGCCTCGAGCTCGGGGAGCTGTATCGCGAGAGGCTGGACGACGAAGCGGAGGCCGAGCGCCACTATCGCGAGGCGCTCAATATCGATGACCGAAACCTGCAGGCGTACGGTGCGCTCCAGGACATCTACGTCGGCGGCGAGCAGTGGCACGAGCTCATCGAGTTGCTCGAGCGACGCTTCAACGCGACCGTCGGCGAGGATCCGGACGCAGCGGTCGACCTGTTACAGACGGTCGCGACGCTGCAGGAAGACCAGCTCGACGACCCCTACTCCGCGGTCGACACGCACCAGCGCGTGCTCGATATCGAGCCCGACGAGAGTGAATCGGCCGAGGCGCTTCGACGACTGTTCAGGGAACAAGAGCGCTGGGACGATCTATCAGACCTGCTGCGGCAGCAGGTTTCGATGAGTGCCGATCCAGACCGCTCGCTCGAGCTCAAATTCGAGCTCGGGGACGTGCTGCGGGCGCAGCTTTCACGCCCGATCGACGCGCTCGATATCTACCGCGAAATTCTGGGGGTCGAACCCGGACACGGTCCGACGGTCGCGTCACTCGAGGAGATGTTCGAGTCGACTGACGAGCTCCGGCCGGATATCGCCGAGTTGCTCGAGCCCATCTACCGGTCGGACGCCAACTGGTCCGGACTCGTGTCGATGCTCAGGGCGCGCGCCGAGTTCGAGCAGGGGCAGGCCGCGGTTCCGTACCTCGAGGAGGCCGCTCGCATTGCCGAGGGAGAGCTCGAGGACCCGCTTCTCTCGTACGAGATCTACAAGCAACTGGTTCACCGGCATCCGAGCGACGCCTCCGCCAGGATGTCCATGCGCCGACAGGCGGGCCGCAAGGGCGACTGGCAAGAGGTCGTCGAGACGTACGAACACGTGCTCACGGAGAGCTTCGAGGTCGATGACTTCCTGCGCTCCGAGTTGCTGGTCGAGAAAGGACGAGTCTACGAGGAGCGCCTCGAAGACCTGGTGGAGGCGAGCGCCGCGTATCGCGAGGCGCTGGTCTACGATGTGGAGTCGGCCGAAGCGGTCGATTCGCTGGACCGAGTGTTGACCCGACAAGAGGCGTGGCTGGATCTGGCCGATCTCTATCGTGACCGAGCAGACGTGGTCGGCGACCCGCACGACTCGAAAGAATGGCTCGAGAAGCTCGCGACGCTCTACGAGGAGGTCCTCGACCAACTCGATGACGCGATCGACATCTATATCCGCGTGCTCGACCTCGAGCCGGATGACACCCGTATTCAGCGCACGCTGGAGCGACTCTACGGCCACGCGCACCGCTGGCACGACCTCGCCGACCTGTATCGACAGCGCATCGAGCATACGCTCGAGCCGCAGGTCGCCATGGATCTGCGCTTCAAGCTCGCGGCTCTGCTGGAAGGCGAGCTCGACCTGGTGGATGACGCCCTCCAGATCTATCGGGATATCCTCGATAGTGAACCTGGGCACTACGAGACCCTCCGAGCACTCGAGGGCCTTCGCCGCGACCTCGCGGCCAGAGAAGGGGACTGGGTGCAGTATCGCCTGCAGATCCTCGACCTGCTTTTGGACCATTACAACGAACAGCAACACTGGCGTCGCATCGTCGATTTGCTCGATGAGAAAGAGGAGCTGCTGAGTGATATCGGCGGTCAGGTCCAGGCGCTCTCCGAGATGGCTGACGTTATCCAGCGCGCCTCGTCTGACGAGACCGAGAAGGTCCAGGCTGTCATGAAGCTGGCTCGTGGCGTCTGCATCGAGCCGAGCAACGAGCAGCTGCGAGAGCGGGTTGCCGAGCGAGCCGAGCAACTCGACGCCTGGGAGCGCGTCATTCCCATCTACCTGCAGGGACTGGAGTCGACCGACGATCCGCACGTCCAATCCGAGATCTTGATCACGGTTGCCCAGGCCTACAGACAGCACCTCGACGACGCGGAGAGTGCGATCGCTGCCTATCAGTTGGCGGTCGATATCACGGGCAATGAACAGGCGCTCTCGAAGCTCCAACAGCTCTACGCCGAGTTGGAAGCCTGGAAGCCGCTGGTCGACGTCCTCGAGAAGCGACTCGAGAATGAGTACGACGGCGAGGCGCGCGCGGGACTGCTCAACCGTATCGGCATGATCCATGACGACGTACTCCACCAGTCCGAGAAGGCGCTGGATGCGTACGAAGAACTCCACGAAGATGATCCGGCCGACTTGGCGGTCATCGAGACGCTCGAGCGGTTGTACGAAGAGACCGAGCGCTGGGCAGATCTGGAAGAGTTGCTGCGCTCGAAGGCCGAACTCCTCGAAGACGAGGATGAGCGCCTCGAGACGCTTCGCAAGCTCGCAGAGGTTCAGGACTCGCACCTGGGCGACGAGACCGCTGCGATCGCGACGTACCAGGAGGTCGTCGACCGAGATGAGGAAGCGATCGGCGCGGTTCGGGCGCTGACGCGTCTGTTCGAGGCTGAAGAGCGTTGGCCCGAGTTGCTCGACAACCTCCAGATCGAGAAGGACTTCGCGGGCGGTCTGGACGAGCTCAATGAGCTCGAACTCCGGATGGGGAATATCCTGCTGGAGAAGCTGGACGCCCCCGTGGACGCGTACGATCACTACAGCGCCGTCGCCGAGCGCAGCCCGACGCTTCCGCAGGCGCAGACCGGCCTGATGCGCCTGTTGCAGCGCCCCGAGACGCGCGAAGATGCCGCGAAGGCGCTGCAGAGCATCTATCGTGAACTCGAAGACTGGGACGCCCTGCAGGGGCTTTACGAGGAGCAGCTCGAGTTTGCAGAAGATCCCGACCGCAGGGGCGAGCTCTACATGGAGCTCGCGCAGCTTCAGGATGAGCAGTTCGATAATCGCCAGATGGCGTTCATCACGCTCGGCCGCGCGCTTCGAGAGATCCCGCAGATCACGTTTATCCGACACGAACTCGAGCGGCTCAGCCGCGGGTTGGAGAACGTCGATGAGCTGGTCGCCGTCTACGAAGACACCCTCGAAGGGGACGTGCACGATCCGATGGTCGAGATGGAGCTGCATCGGCGCCTCGGTGAGATTTACGCAGATGAGCTCGAGGCGACCGAGCCGGCGATCGACCACCTCGAGCAGGCGTTGGCGATCGACGAATACGATACGGATACGCTGGATCTGCTCGACCGGCTCTATCAGCAAGAGCATCAGTGGCCCGACCTCGCCGAGGTGCTTCGAACTCGGCTCGTGGCGACGGATCCCGACGAGATTAACGACGTTCGGTTTCGCCTCGGATACCTGCACGAGGTGATGTTCGAAGATCGCCTCGAGGCGTTCGACTTGTATCGCCAGATCGTGATGGAGGAACCGCAGCACGGCGGGGCGCTGGAGGGACTCGGTCGCATGGTCGAAGAGACCGATCTGCGCCGCGACATCGTCGACCTGCTGGAGCCGATTTATCGGGATATGGAGGAGTGGTCCAACCTGGCTCACCTCCTCGAGCTCAAGCTCGAGATTGTCGACACCGATGCCGAGCGGGCGGATATCAACCGACAGCTCGCGGACATCTATCTCGAGCGGCTCGATAGTGTGCATCAGGGATACGCGCACCTGGGCCGCGCGCTGCGTGCGGACCCGTTCGACGCGGACGTCCAGGGCCGGCTCGAAGAACTCGGAGACGAGCACGAGATGCACGAACAACTCGTGGCGCTGTACGAAGAGGTCATCGAAGACCTCGACGATCCGGTTCGACTCGTAGAGTTGGCCGAGCGCGCTGCGCAGTGGGCGCTGGCCATTTTGGACGACTCCGACCGCGCATCCGAGCTGTACCGGTTGGTGCTGGATATCGAGCCCGAGCACGAGCGCGCGCTGGATGCGCTCGAGACAATCGCGCGGCGAGAGGATCGGCCGATCGACCTCGAGAAAGTCCTCGCCAAGAAGGCCGACGTCGCGTTCGACCCGGACAAACGCCGCCAGACGCTCGTCGAGCTGGGTGAAGTGCGTACGCGTCTCGAGAACTTCGACGATGCTATCGCTGCCTACGAAGAAGCGCTCACGCTAGATGAGGGCGACGCCGAAGTGATGAACGAGTTGGTCGGGTTGTTCGAGATCACCGAACGGTACGATGACCTGGTCGGCATTATCGACCGGCTCGCTCAGTTCGAGGAGGATCCCGACAAGCGAAAGTTGTTCTACGTGAGGATCGGGCAGTACGAGAGGCAGTTTCTCGACCGTCCTCACGAGGCCGTCGAGGCCTATCAGCGCGCCCTGGACATGGACCAGGACGACATGGGCGTCATTCGGTCGCTCGAGGAACTCTACGAGGAGACCGAGCAGTGGCAAAAGCTCAGCGACATGGTCGAGCGTCAACTCGACGACCCGGAGGCGTTGTCCGAAAGCGAGCTGGTGCGGCTGTATGTGCAGCGAGCCAAGGTCAACTACGAGCAGTTCAACGACGTCGATTCCGCGATCGCTGATTACCAGAGAGCGTTCGAGCTCCAGGACGACAGCCAGCTAGTCGTCGACGCGCTGGACGAACTCTACCGCGCGGAGGGTCGATGGGAGGACCTTGTCGAGCTCTACACCCATCAGATGCAGATCGCGGGCGAGGAAGACCGCCTGGTCGATCTGCACGTGAAGATGGCGAATATCCACCACGAGCATCTCGGTGACGAGCAGAGAGCGGTCGAGTTGCTGGATACCGTCCTCGATCTTCGGCCGCATCACATGGGCGCGCTCGAGGTACAGGAAGTCATCTACGCCGGTCGAAATGAGTGGGAGCAGGTGCTCGACGTCATCGAGCGCAAGATAGAGGCGGTGGACGATACGTCCGAAAAGGTCGCGCTGCTGCTGGAGAAGGCCTCGGTCTGTCAGAATGCCGTCGGGGACGCTGACCGGGCGGCGGATGCATATCTGCGCATCCTCGAGCTCGAGCCAACCCACGAGGAGGCTATTTCGAGCCTCGAAGAGCTCTATCGCGAGATGGAGGCATACGGCGAATTGTACGCGATCTACGAGCACAAGTCTGCGTATGCGGAGGACGACGAAGAACAAGTCGATATCCTCCTCGATATGGCCGAGCTCGCAGAGGGCAAGCTCGGTAGCGCCGAGCTTCGGACGGATGCCCTGAAGGCAGCCTACGATCTGCGTGGTGCCGATCTGAGCATCGTGGAGCCGCTGCTGGATGCCTACATCGACGCAGGGCAATTCGAGGAAGCAGAGCCGCTTTTGGAGAGCACGATCGAACAATTACGCGACGACCGACAGATGTCGGACGTCGTGCGATTCGAGCACCTGCGAGGCAAGCTCGCGGAGCGACAGGGCGACCTGGCCGCGGCCAGGGAAGCATATGAATCCGCACACAAGGTCGATGCGACTTACATCCCGAACCTGTTGAGCCTCGGCAAACTCGAGGTCGCCCAGGAGTCGTGGGACGACGCGCTCAAGATCTTCCAGACCCTGCTGCTCCACCAGATGAGCATCGAGAATTCGGAAGACAAGGTCGAGCTGTACTACAACCTCGGCCTCGTGCGGCAAAACCTCGGCGACGAGCGCCGCGCGAAGGATATGTTCAACCGCGCGCTCGGTATCGACTCCGGCCACGAGCCGAGCAAGGAAGCGCTCGCCGCGCTGTAGGAAATGGTCATTGAACCGGAACCCAGCCGCGGTTGTCATTGCCTGTCGCGCGTGAACGCCCCGGAATGGATACGTCGACAATCCAAGGCTCGCTCGGAGCCTCGACTTCGAGGAAGGGGGGAGTTCCAGGACATCGAGTTGGAGGATGGCGAAATGGTCACCGTGCCGGTCGAATTTCTCACTCTGGATGAGTAGAGCATCCCGTTAAGTGTGCTCCGCATCAAAAACATCAATTGGGCATCGGGCCCAACGTTGTTAGAATGTAGTGGTGCACCTGATTCTTGGCCCTCTAAGGAGCGAAGACAATGTCAACCCCCGGAATCAAAGAACAGGCGCGAAAGCTAGTCGACTCTCTTCCAGATGACGCCACGTGGGAAGACCTCGAGCACAAGATTTTCGTGCGCCGAAAGATTGAAAGCGGGGCTGCCAGCATCGAAAACGAGGAGACGCTGAGCACCCAGGAAGTCCTCGAGAAACTCGGGCTGGACGACGCGTGAAGCTACGTTGGAGCCAGGACGCGCTTCGAGACCTTATCGATATCCGCGCGTATATCCGAGAAGACGCCCCATCCCGTGCCGACAAGCTCGTCCGCGAGCTCATCGCGTCGGCCGAGCGGCTCGAAGAGTTCCCCTACTCGGGTCCGAATACGACGAACACGACCGTTACCGCGAGATCATCGCGGGGTCTTACCGCATCATCTACCGCGTCGCGTCCTCGACCGTGGATGTGCTGACGGTCTTTCACGCCTCGCGGACGCTGCCCGGTGACCCGCCGGAATTCGAATAAGAAGCGTCACATCTAGAGCCGATCAGAAGCACGCTAAAACGGGGTATTCATGCTGAAATTCGGCCGGTATACCATCGGGTCGACCGGCGAGTCGGCCGAATCCGCGTCGAGTGTCGTCGGAAAGCGCCGATTTTCGGCCGAATCTGCCTGTATTTCGTCGCCTGGAAGCCACATTGGTGCCCGAAAACGGCCGATAGGAACCGACAAGGCTCATTATGTAAACTTACTGAACCGCAGAGATCGGGGTCCCGGAATGGGGAGAAAAAACGCGCCCTTCGACGTACCTATTGCTCAGCGTATCGCACGTCGCATTGGTCCTCATCCTCAACTCGAAAGCCGGTATCCTCCAACGCCTCAAGTGTCCCGGAGCTCAACCATGGGCCGATATAGAAATAGGCACGTTCGGAAGGATGCGTCACAACTAGTATTGACCCATATTTGACTTCTGCACAAACCTCTCTCAGATAGAGAAACGGATCAGCTTTCTGCTCATCATCTTCGGTCAAAATATGCGTATTTGTTGCTACCCCTGTTGCGTTGCAGTCCCACTGACAGTGGGACTGCAACGCAACACCCGGCTCTCCCATAGCCCCTCGTTGAGCCTGGGGCCGGAGAACGTCATGTAAATCGCAGGTGGATCGGTGCTAAGAATCGGAAGATCAGGACCTACGGCCTCTCTACGTGTCTCCAGCGGGATACAGGCAAGATGCTCTCCGGACACGGCATCGATCACTGAAACGCTCGTTGCAACGTTGTGGAAAATATGGGGGTTGTTGGTGTTGTTTACATTAACGAGAACCGCGCGAGGTTCGCCGTTCCAGTCAATCACGCCATAGACGACGTCACCGCCTGAGTCCAGGGTGGTGGAGATTAGAAGGATCGATAGGGCGAGGAAAAGCCGACGGTAACCGGTAGCCATGAGCGATAAGCCCCACGCCAACAACAAGTGGTAGATGCTCCCCGCTTGGATGGGCAGCAAAGAAAAACAGCGCCGCCAAGCCTGGCGGCGCTGGAACCGGTAAAAACGATATCAGAAGGCTAAATCCTTATCATCCACTGCGCCGACCGACGAAGAATGTCCGCACGACGTCGCTGCGCCCAAGATGGGCGCAGCACCTTTCGACGCGAGCGACTTTGCGACCGCCGTGCGTGGGCGGGCTGGACCGATCAATCGAGGTCGTGGTGGCGGTCGAGGAAGACGAGGAACTCGTCTAAGCAGCGGTCTACAATGTCGAAGACGAGCTCGAATTGGTCTCCGCCGCCGCCGTAGGGATCCGGGACGCCCTGATCGCGGTCCATCTCCATCGGCTCGAAGTCCCTCAGGAGGTAGATCTTGTCGTCATCGGCTGCGTCGAGTCGCAAGGCATTGCGGCGATTCGAGGCGTCCATCGCGACCAGGTAGTCGAATCGATGAAAGTCGTCGGAGCCGAGTTGCTGAGAGCGTTGGTGGGAAATATCGAGGCCGAGCTTCTGGCGCGCCACGGCCTGGCTACCGGGGTCGGGCGACTCACCGATGTGGTAGCTGCTGGTCCCCGAGGACTCCACGTGGAAGCGGTCCTCGAGGCCTCGTTGCTCGACCTTGTGGCGAAACAGGCCCTCGGCGAGGGGCGAGCGACAGATATTGCCGAGGCAGAAGAACATGACGCTTATCTGATCAGACATCGTGAAGTTCGCTTTGGGGGCAGGGCAGAGAAATGCGGACGGACGCATGAGGCGTCACGCCCGCAGATGCTCGATGTGAACCTGGCTCAGCTCAGAAGTTGATGCGGCGGCAGGAGCCGTCGTCACCGACCTCGATCTGGCCTTTGTCGGTTCGCCAGAGGTAGGCGAATTGATTGAGCATGAAGACAACGCCTTCGGCAGGGTTTGGCACCGTCGCGGTATCCAAGACGACCTCCATGGCGTACGAGGTCCCGTCCTTTTCGATCTCGTAACGATAGAGTTCTTCGGACCCCTCGATAGACGAGCCCGTGATATTGTCGGTGTCTGGCTCGGGAATGTCTTCCGGCCATGCATCACGCGGGAACCCTGCTTCCACCAGGTCTTCGATCGAAACTTCCATTTCCACCTCAGTTCGGTCGCATCTTAGCGTTGAATCGCCGGCAAACATCCCCGACGCATCGTGTCGATTTCCGGAACAAGTGTCAGTGAATTGGCGCGCGGGCGCAAGGGTCGAGCCGTGATTGACGAGACACCTCCCGCTGGGTAGTGAGGCGGCTGTAACGAGTTCGTGGTCCAACGCCGAAGCTCCATCGACGTTCGCGCGCTCATCGACGCGATACGCTGCATGCGAAAGTCACGAAACATCGACACGACCACCGGCGGGTTGTTTGGCAAGTCCATCCAGCTCGCCTGGCCGGCCGTGCTGCAGGCATTGCTCGCGAATTTCTATGCCTTCAACGATTTCTTCTTCGTCGGGCAGATCGACGATCCGGCCGCGACGGCGGCCTTGAGCGCATGTTTTGCGCTCCTGGTCATCAATTACACGTTGCTCAATATCGTCCCGACGGGCTCGACGACGCTGACCGCGCAGTATATCGGGCGAAAGGCGTTCGACGGGGCGTCCGATATCTTCCGGCAGGGGCTCTCCCACGGCCTGATTCTCTCGGTGATCGTCGGGCTCGGCGGTATCGCCCTGATGGACCAGCTCATCGCGGTGTCGAACGTGACACCGACGGTGGGCGCCAGGATCGACGACTACCTGAGCATCATCTACTGGAGCACGCCACTATTTGCGCTGATGCTGGTCGTCGTGGGTGCGTTCCGGGCGTGCGGCAACACGCGGGTGCCGCTGGTCCTCGAGCTGATCAGCCTCGTGCTGAACGTCGTCTTGAATTACGTGCTGGTCATCGGTCCGGGGGCGCTGCCGTCGTACGGGATCGAGGGCGCTGCGATCGCGACGGCCGTCAGTCGTGGACTGCCAGGGCTGGTCGGTCTCTGGCTGATCTTCCGTGATGAACTGTCGTTTTCACCGTGGGCGTCCGACGCCAAGAGCGAGCGCGGGTGGCGGCCGCGCTGGCGTCCGTTTCGTGCCATGTTCCGCATCGGCATCTTCCAGAGCCTCTCGGGATTTATCTACGGTGCCGTATACTTGGTCCTGAACCGCATGGCCGGCGAGATCGGCCCGGAAGCGCAGGGTGGGCTCGGAGCCGGACTGCGCGGCATCGAGTGGCTCGGGTTTGCCTTCGGCGACGGGTTCTTTCAGGCGTCGATGGCGGTCGTCGGCCAAAACGTCGGCGCCGGCAAGTATCGCCGTGCTCTCAAGGGGGCGTTTATCAACGCGGGGCTGAGCGCGGTTTGCTGCCAGATCATGGGCGTGGTCTTCTTGCTCTTTCCCGTCGAGTTGTCGTCTGTCGTCACCGATGATCCGGCGACCCTCGGCTACGCCGCCGAATACGTGGGCATCATCGGCTGGGCCATGTGGGCCGTGGGCGTCGAGATGTCGCTGTACGGGGCGTTGGTCGGGGCAGGACAGACCGACCTGACCCTGTTGGTCTCCGGCGGTACGAATTTGCTGCGGGTTCCGATCGCAGCAGCGGCGCTCTTTGGCGTGGCCCAGCTACCCGACGCCGTCGCGTGGGCGTTCGCTGGCGTGGGCGCAGCTCCGGGCGTCACGGGCGGATTCGCGGTCATCGCGTGGACGATTGCCGGGACCGCCGTCTTCAAGGCTACCGTCTTCGTCGGCTATTTGCTGTGGCGAGGCACGTTTCGCGAGCGCGCAGATCTCGTCGTCGATTAGCCCAGGCCTTCGCGGGGGCGCTGGCCTTGATTTTCGCGGCGCGCTGGGCACATTCTCCCCCGTCGCAGACACGAGACAACTCCGAGGAGTCACCGATGAAGACCGCCGTGCTCATGACTGACCCGCGCCATTACGCCATTCATGGCGGTGCGAACCCGCACACGCGCAATCCCGACAATACGCTCAAGGAAGTCGATATCGCGTCAGCCATGCCGCAATGGCACGCGTATGTGGATGCGCTGCTCGACGGCGGGGTATCGGTCTACGTGGTCGAGCCGGTCGAAAACCTGACAGGCATGGTCTTCGCCGCGAATGCCGGCTTTCTCGACGGTCGTCTCGATGGGCGTCCTACGACCCAGAAGACCTTCTACCCGAGTCATTTCACTGCACAGCACCGAGTCGGCGAGACCGAGGTCTTCAAGCGGTTTATGGAGCGCTTTGGCTTCCAGGTCGGCGACTATCCGAAAGAGCGTCGGTTCGAGGGCGAGGCGGATGCCTTTCCGATCGGACGCGGAGGAGACAAGCTCTGGGTATTCACGTCGGCATTTCGAAGTGATCCGGTCATCGCTGACTGGCTCGAACAAGAGGTCGTCGGCGAGTCCATGCTCCGACTCGAGCTCATCGATCCGAAGTACTACCACGGTGATACGGTTCTCTGTGACCTCGGCGGCCCGGCGATGGGCTACCCGGGCGGTCTTCGCGATACATCCTGGGATCTCCTCAACAAGAGCCTGGACGACACTCTGATCGAG
>JBNJFZ010000041.1:0-15082 GCA_051747295.1 Myxococcota bacterium | reverse complement strand
CTCTGTGACCTCGGCGGCCCGGCGATGGGCTACCCGGGCGGTCTTCGCGATACATCCTGGGATCTCCTCAACAAGAGCCTGGACGACACTCTGATCGAGTTGCCCGAGGGCGACGCCGCGAACTTCGTCGCGAACTCGTTCTACGTCGAGACCGACAGCGACCGACTCCTGTATTCGCCGGCCGAGATTTCGGAGTCGGCGCGCTCTCTGGTCGAGGAACTGGGCGTCGATGTCGTGCCGGTCGATATCTCCGAGTTTTTTAAGAAAGGCGGCGGCGGACCCAAGTGCATGGTCTTCAACCTCGGGGAGGTCGGGCAAGAGGAAGAAGGACTGAGCGATGCTCAGCGCGAGTTCCGGCGCAGTCGAGACGTCGAAGTCCTTCGCGAACAGGGACACTTCGAGGACATCTAAGCAGCGCTCCGCGTCCAGCGGGCGAGGGCGTCGGCGAGGCCGGGCACTGCACCGGCGGCTCGCACGCCAATTTCGAGCGGGATTCGGCGAAATAAGAGCCACTGCAGTCGGCGGCCCAGCCTCAGCCGCGCCTCGTAGTTGACCCGCCAGCGTGTGGCCCACCGCTGGCCGACCGCGTCGGTTTGACGGCGGCTCGGCGTCTCCGGCAACTCGAGCAATATGTCGGCGAGCAGCCGGGCGCTCTCGAGCGCCATGGCCTGACCGTCGCCGGTGAGTGGAGCGATCATCCCGGCGGCATCGCCGCAGAAGAATACGCCGTTCCGGTAGGAGTCTTTGATGTCGAATGGCACCTGCGCGACCGCGTGCATCCCGTCTTCCGAGGGCTCGAGCCCCGCCAGCCGCGCGGCCAGCCTCGGATTCTCGTCGGATATTGCTGCCGCGATATTCGACCAGGCGGCGCGGTCTAAGCGGTCGACGAAGCGCTGCTCGAGCAGCATGCAGACGTTGACCTCGCCGGTTTCGATATGACTCATGCCGCAGTATCCGCCCTCGAATCCGTGAATCTCGACGTGATCGCGTAACTCCTCGTCGGTGCGCTGCCCGGCGGCCGTCTGGTCGACACGGTGGTGCCGCTTGAAGCCTACGTACGGGTGCCGCTTGTCCATGAAGTCCCGGCCCTGTGCACGGTCGAGCTTTGTCCTGCGACCGTAGGCGCATATCACGGTATCTGCGGTGACCTCGCTGACGCCGCTGGGACCACGGACTCCCAAGCGGTGCACCGCGCTGTCGCTGTGAAGCTCCACGACCTTGTGGCCGGCTGCGCCGTGCGCCCCGGCTCGGTTCGCTGCGTCGAATAGCGCCTGGTCGAGCCTCAGCCTGGAGACACCCAGCGCCGGCGCGGGTAAGCTCGCGTGGACGAGCGCTCCGCTCGGCGCTGTAAAGCGTGCGTGCCGGATTCGTGGCGCCGTTTGCGCGAGTCGCTCTCGAAGTCCGAGTTCATCGAGGATTGCCTGGCTCTCCGGGGACAGGAACTCACCGCACAATTTGTCTCGGGGAAAGTCGTCCTTCTCGAAGAGCACGACGTCTCGACCCGACCGCGCGAGGAGCGTCCCGAGCGTCGAGCCGGCTAATCCACCGCCGATGATGGCGAATTGGTAGTGTGGCCGAAGGTCGGTCATGTGTGGTTCACCGGCGCAACCATCAACCATCGAAAGGCGAACTCCCAGGCGATGCTATGATGCTCGAATCCCGCGCGGCGGGCGAGTGCGTCGAGTTCATCGCGCGTGAATGCTCGTGCGACCGACAGCGGAGCGTCGTTTCGGACCAGGCGATTCCCAGAGATCAAGCGAATCGTGCTCTTGATCGCGGCCCATGCCAGCGGATGGCGATGCAGGTCGGTGATGATGACTCCAAGTCGGGCGATACGCCGCATCTTGGCGAGCGCCTCGACCGCGGCTTCGTCGTCGAGGTGATGCAGCATCAACGAGGCGTGGACGACGTCGTAGGATGCGTCGTCTGGGACATCGAAGAGATTGCGGACTTCGAATTGGACCGAGCCGTGTCCCCGCGCTTTGCGGTTCGCGTAGTCGACGATCGTGTCGTTGAGGTCGATCCCATCGATATTCGCATCGATGGAGCGCTGCTCGGCCCAGTCTGCAATCGTCATCGCGATGCCGCCGTTGCCAGCCCCGACATCCAACACCGATAGCTTGCGTGTTGTCGGGGACACGAGCGACTCGAAGCCACGGATACTGGTCTTGCCGCCAAAGGTGAGCCTGTTGACGCGCTCGACATGTTCGACGGTTTCTTCGAGCTCGCGGCCTTCGATATTCGGGTCATCCATCAACTCGAGTTCGAAGCTTCGTTTGGACAGATCGCGTAAGACCATGGGTCAGACTCGTTCGAGTACGGCGCCTTCGACGGTCAGGCCGGGTCCAAATCCGAGCGCGACCATCGTGGACCCAGCCTCCGTGCGTGCGAGTTCGCGTTGGAGGACGAAGAAGATGGTGGCACTCGACATATTGCCGTAGTCACGCAGAACTTCGAAGGCAGAGGCGAGTGTGTCCGGCTCGAGCCCGAGTGCATTGGCGCCCGACTCGACGATTTTTCGGCCGCCGGGATGAAACGCCCAGTTGTGGACGTCGCTCCGCGCGACCCCGGCGCTGTCGAGCATCGCGTCCACGAAGCTCGGGAGCTTCTGCCCGAGCGTGTCTGGCACCTTGCTCGATAGGGTCATCTCGAAGCCGTGGTTGCCGATCTCCCACCCCATCTGATCCAGGCTGTCCTGGCCGACATCACTGGCTTGCTCTTTGATCTCGGCGAGTCCCTCACCGTATTGATCGGATGTGCTGTAGACCGCGGCCCCGCAACCGTCGGCGAACAGGCAGTTCGCCACGATGGTCTCCGTGTCCGGCGTGGTCTGGAAGTGCAGGGTGCACAGCTCGGCTGAGATCTGGAGGACCACACCATCGGGCTCGGTCCTGGCGACACGGTCCGCGACGCGCATGCCGCTAAAGCCCGCGTAGCACCCCATGAATCCTACCTGCGTGCGGTCTGCGGTCGATGGGATGCCCAGTCGTTTGGCGAGCAACACGTCGGGACCCGGCGCGAAGAATCCAGTGCAGGTACAGAACACGATGTGCGACACATCCTCGGCGGCGACACCTGCCTGGTCGAGTGCTTCACGCGCGGCGCGCTCGGACATATCGAGCACGGCTTCTCGAAACTTTTCCATCCGCTGGCGCGTCCCAACTGCAGGAGCGAGCCCCCAGTTCTTGGGGAAGAACTCGAAGGCAGAGGGATCGTCGCGAAGGTAGTCTTCGATGCACGTGTGGCGTCGCTCGATGCCGCTGTTCTCGAAGATAGCCTCCAGCTTCCAGATGAGCGCGTCGGTGTCGAGCTCGTCGAGTTCCTCGGATAGCACACGACTCATAAACGCCCGCGCATGCTCCTGGCTGGCCGAATGTGGTGGTGTGGAGGTCCCAAGACCGAGAAGACGCGTATGCCTTCGGTGAAGTTGGCTCATGTCAGTATTCCTGTCACGGGATGCAGCGGGAGGACGGGGGTTGATGTTGCCCCGCGTTATCGACAAACTTGGAACAAGGACACGGTTGACAAGCGTTTATCGGTTGTCGATGAATCAGGATGCCGTGTGAAAATCACAGGTCGACGCAACGTCCACCTTAAGAAAGTAGATGCATCTCAGCGGACTGCAGTTACATAATGATCGATATACCAAATAGATTATCGCTACTTGTTGTCGCGATCATCGCTCTCGGATTATTCGCCTGTGAGCGTGGTCAACGCGCAGATGACGTGTCGGGCAATGTAGGCAGCGTCGCGGAAGCCGCAGCGGCTGAGAAGGACCAGCCGACCGAACAGAACGAAGCAGAGAGGGCTGGTTCCGAGGGCGGTGAGGAGCCCGAGCACTATTACTCTCCATTCGTCGTGCACCTGGACGCGGAGAAGTTCGACACGGTGTCTTTCAAAGACGTCGGACTCGGTCGAGCCCAACCGACGCCCGAAGATCCGCTCCTCGAGACGATCTCGCAGGCGTTTGTCTACGAGGTTGGCAACCATACCGACCTCAACTACCAGGGCGAGGTGGTGTACGATCAGCGAATTTTGGATCCATCGAATCACCTCTATTGCGGAGACCGTCACCTCTACGTCGACGTCTGGCGGGCCGACGGCCCGAGGCGCTGGGGCTATTCGCTGTGGTCCGGATGTGGAGAGTCGGACAATTTCGCATGGGAAGAAGTCGAGATCGCGGTCGACCCGAACGCGCCTCTGACGGACGAAGTCTCGCCGCTGGCGGAGAGCATCGCCGAGCGACTCGCGGAGGCCGACAGCCGGAACTGCTTCACGAAGACTTGCTGAACTGCCGGAGCTGAATTACGTCCGACGACCGGAGGCGCCCAGGGAAGGGGCCCTCCGGTTTTTGGTTTTTCGGGAGCACCGCGCGATCCTCCAGAATATTGCGATGCCCGGCGCAGCTTCTATACTCGGTCCGACTCGGTCCGGGTTTCTTCACAGGAGTCATACATTGCGACGACACGACATCTCAGTTGGTGTGTCATCGGCGCGAGCGATTCGCTCGGTTGCGTTGTTGTTGTTTGTGCTGATGTCAGCATCTTCGCTGTTCGCATGCCACAAGAGCCATCGCCGCGATGGGGACGATCTCTCCGAGAAACCGCCGATCGAGGCGAAGGACGAGGGAGCCCAGAAGAAGTTCGACGAGGCGAGGCAACTCCTCGAAGACGGCGAGTATCGGCGGGCCGCGGAGCAGTTTCGGCTCCTCCAGGCGGACCACGCCGACGACCCGATCGCGCACGTAGCCGAGTTGTACGCGGCTCGAGCGGCGCTCGGTGACTTGAGCCCCGGACGTTTTGCTTCGAGCACGACGCCGCCCGAGGGGCTGGCGGGGGCGATTCGTCGCCTGGAAGCGCTGGCCAATGACGGTTCGGTCGACGACCGCGTATCGTTTAGCGCCCGCGCGTACCTGGCCACCGCGCACGTCCTGGCGGCCGACCAACAGGCCGCGTACTCGGTGCTGGAGACGTATTCGGGGCCATCGTTGAGCTCCGTGGTGCTGGCGGCCGATCAGCCGGTCGCGCTGCTGCTCATCGCCGAGTCGATGAGGGACGCCGGTCGATACGAGTCGGCGGTCCAGGCGTATGCGAACCTGTACGATATCTACCAGGAATACCGGCCGTCTCCGGAAGATGCCGGGGGATTGACGGACGCCGGGGCCGAGCAGAGCGACTCGCGAGAGCTCTTCGACGACGAAGATCTCGCGCAGTTAGGCAAGTGGGTCGACCTCGCCCGATCATACGCGTTCGAGTTGAGCGAGGAGCAGATCGACGAGGCGGACCTTCAAGAATATGTAACGACAGACACGCCGTTTTTGCGGGCAGTCGGTGGTTGGGGGCTGTTGCGGGCGACGCTCGAGGACGGGATCGAATCGGACGAAGCACGCGCCGCGATCGAGGACCTCTTCAATCGAGTATCACCGGATATGGTCGCGGTGGGAGCAGGGCCGCGTGCAGCCGAGTTGTCGACGCAGCTTGCGGCGGCCGGTGGGCCCCGCAGGTTGGCGATCGGCGTGGTCTTGCCGCTCAGCGGAAAGGCCGCTGGAGTTGGCGCAAAGGTCATGGCTGGCGCGCTCACCGCGATTCGAGCCTACGACGCAGCCGACGAGCCGTCGGTGACGCTCGTCTTCCAGGATTCGGCGCAGCCGGCCGCAGATGTCTTCGCCGAGTTCTCGAAGCAGGGCGTCGCGGCTGTCGTCGGCCCGCTGGATCGCAAGCGGGCGGTCGACTTCGCAGCCGAGGCAGAGAAGTCTGGCGTGCCGCTGATGACGATGACGGCGCAGTCGGCGCGCGAGTTGATGCGACAGGCGAAGGGAGAGGTGCGGGACGAGGCAGCCGACGCATCTGACAGCGCGGACGCGGACGCTGCTCCCAGGTCGTTTGTCTTCCGCAACTTCGTCGATCCACGCGCGGAGGCGAGGGCGGCCGCACGTCTGGCGTTCGAGGACGCCGGCGACCGTAAGGCGGCCATTATCTATCCGGGGATCGGATACGGGCGGATCATGGCCGAGGAATTCCGCAAGGAGTTCTCGAGCCACGGCGGGCAGATCGTCGCCCAGATCGAGTACGATCGCACGAGCTCGGACTTCGCGTCTATCGCCAAGCGCCTCGCTGCCAGCGATGCTGAGGCTGTGTTTGTGCCGGATTCGGCCTCGAAAGTCGCCGAGCTGACCGCGTTTTTCGCCAACGCAAATATCTGGGGCTACGCCATCGGTGAGGAGCCCCCGAACCGCTCGAAGCGAAAGCACGTCCACTACCTGGGGACGAGCCTCTGGCAGGACCCGATGTTGATTCGACAGGCCCGCAGCTACGTGGACGGTGCTGCGGTACCGTCGTGGTTCTCTGCGACGTTCGACAGCGGTCGCGTGACGCGCTTTGTTCGCCGCTTCGAGGCCATTCATGGCCGAGTGCCGGACAACTTCGAGGCGTTCGCCTACGACAGCGTTTCCTGGTTTGTCACGCTTATGCTCGAGCGCGGCATGTCGCGTCCCGAGGCGCTGCGAGACGCGCTCCTGAGCACTCCCCAGTTCGAGGGCGTGACCGGAGCGGCGAGGTTTGAATCCGACGGAGAAGCGGTGCGCGAGCTTCGCTTCGTCACGCCCGGTGACGAGGGGTTCGCGGCGTTGCCTTTCACGGCGCGAACGGAGACAGTGGCCGACGACGCCAATGAGGACGTCGAGCCGGTAGATACGCCGGAGTCGGCTGATGAGACCGAAGGCACCGAGATACCCACGCAATGAGTAGGGTCGACCAAAACGAGAGCTGCGCGTGGATGGCGGCGATCTGGATGGTCACGCTCGCGATCTGCACCGGACTCGTGGTGATGAGCCCGGCGTCGGTGGCGGCTCAGGAGGAAGAGCCAGACAGCGACGAGGAGGAGTCGACCTTCAGTGAAGAAGAGCTCTTCGAAGACGAAGAAGAGGAGACTCGCCGATCCGACCAGCTCGACACGTTCGAGCGGAGGCGCGTCAACGAAAAACCGTTGTCATCGATGACGGTCGAGGAAGCACGCGAAGCCGGGTTCGTCTTTGGAAGCGAGCGCGAAGAGAGTTCGCGCACGTCGGCTACTCTGCTCGCCGCGACCGCGGGGCTGGTCGTCCACGGAACCGGCCACTGGGTAATCGAGGAGCAGCGCACCGCGGGCATCTTGCTGGCGACGGAGCTGGTCGGGCTGTCGCTGGTCGGCTCGGCGCTGGGCTGGCAGGCACTCTCGAATGGCTCGCCTGCCTCTCGGATCTACGCGGGCCCTGCGATGTTCGCCGGCGCGGGGATCTTCGCCGCGTCGTACCTCGCGGACATCATGGGCACGGTCCAGTCGGTCGAGATTGGGCTCCCGCAAAACGACGGTGAACGCAGCGGGATCTCGGGGCGTGCCGCGTACAGCTTTGTTCGCCTCGATGGCTACCCGGGTTCGACGCTGCAGCTGCTGACCGTGGGGGCCGACGCCGATCTCGGTTTCGGCTTCGCGCAACTCGAGACCGCGCAGGATATCTACCTGGATACCTCGAAATACGGGGCCGATGTGGCGTGGCGCTTCTGGCGAGGGCCGGGGCGCCACAACTTCGTGTATCTGGAGGCCAGCGGCGACATGTTGCAATTTCGCGGTGTGGGGCCGTTCACCCGCTACGGCTTCGCAGCCAAGCTGGGGGTCTCGTTCGACGTCGGTCAGATGATCAGCCAGCTGAGGCACCTCGTGGTCGGGACGAGTATCGGCTGGGGGCGGCACTGGTATCAGCTGCCCGAAGGTGGCGAAGATGAGCTCGGAGGCGCGTACGCGAGCGACTCGATCCCGTATGAGATCTTCATGAGCCTGAACCTCAACGACAAGCTCAATGCACGGCTCAGCTACGAGCGTCGAGATGGGGCTTTCTTGCAGTCGGATTCGCGCCTGCTCGGAATGGTGGCCGCAGAGCTGACGTTTCGCAGCGGGGATCGCGCAGACCTGCTTTTGCGTGCCGATGCCGGTGGCGGATACGGCCTTACCGCCGGGCTGAGATTGTGGTTCTGGGAGTAAACACCTTCAGATTATCCGGTGCACGGGTGTAGATGGCGCCAGAGAACTCGCGGGTCTCCTTTGCCCCATGTTGCTCATCTGATAAAACCACAACGAGATAAACGGCGTCTTCACGATAGCATTCTGAAGACGCACAAGACTCGCCTGGAATTCGCTGAGAGAGGTTGTTTGAGATGTTCGAAGCCATTTGGGTGAACCTCGTCACGGCTCAAGCCGAGGCATCGGCCGAGAAGCTCACGGTCACAGACATTCTCGCTGATACGTCGGGCGTGGTGTTGATGGTCCTGATCCTGCTCGCCGTCTTGAGCATCGTGTCATGGGGGATCATCGTCTATAAGTGGTTCGTCTTGCGGCGAGCCAGGAAAGAGTCCGTGAAGTTCTTGGACATCTTCTGGCAGTCGAAGCGACTCGATGCGATCTACCAGTCCTCCGAGGAATACCAGCACGCGCCGGTCAGCCAGACGTTTCGCGCCGGATATATCGAGTTGTCGAAGCTCAAGAATCGAGACAAGCCGTCCAAGGAGGAGGGGCAGCAGGCGATGCGTGTCCACCTGAGCGGCATCGAGAATGTCGAACGTTCACTGCGTCGGGCGACCTCCAGCGAGATGACGCACCTGGAGTCTCTCGTGCCTTTTCTGGCGACGGTCGGCTCGACATCCCCGTTTATCGGTTTGTTCGGCACGGTCTGGGGCATCATGTTCGCGTTCGTGAATATCGAGGCGGAAGGAGCGGCGGGGATCGACGTCGTCGCTCAGCCTATCGCAGAGGCGCTTATCGTCACGGCGGCGGGCCTGCTGGCGGCGATCCCGGCGGTGGTCTTCTACAACCTCTTCGTCAACCGCATCAAAGTGCTCGGCTCCGAGATGGATAACTTCTCGGCCGACTTTCTCAACATCGTCAAACGTCACTTCTTCGAGTGATCTCGATTTCCTGAATCAAAGCACGAGGTATTGCGATGGGAATGAGCGCCGGAGGAGGCCCGGAGACGGGGCACGGTGGGGCGACGGTCCTGGCCGAGATCAACGTGACCCCCATGGTCGACGTCATGCTGGTGTTGCTGGTCATCTTCATGGTGACCGCGCCGATGATCGAAGAGAATAAGGAAGAGAAGCGTAAGGTCGACCTGGATCTGCCCGTCACGCGGGATAACGCCAACAGGGTCAACCCACAGGATTCCGACAAGTTCATCCTCGAGGTTACGCGCGACCTGAAGGTTCGGGTTGGCGACGAAGTGCTCACGGACTGTACTGCAAACCTGGAGGGTGACGATCCGATGCGCTTCGAGCCGTGCTTCGACGAGGTGGAGCAGAAGCTTGGCAACAACCCGAAGCTCCAGGAAGAGGGCGCGCTGTATCTTCTGGCCGACACCGAGATTCCTTACGGATTCGTGGTGGGCACGATGGCGCGCATCAAGAAGGCGGGTATCGGCAAGATCGGAATGGTCACGAATCCCGAGTATATTCAAGACGACCAGAAGGGAGCAGCGCCCCAGGATGAGTAGCGTGCTGGTACGCTATGTCTGCGGCGTTCAATGACTTGCATGGAAGAACTGTCTCACAGAACAACACTCAGCACGCGTGGTCCATCCGCGCTGCTCGTGGCGGGCAGCGTCATCGCGTCGCTGGTGTTCCACGCGGCACTCGCCGGTCTGATGGTGTGGGGCACGATGTTGTCCGAAGAGGATATGGAAGAAGATGCGGCGCCGGAGACGTTGAAGTTCGAGAACGTCGAACTCCTGGCTCTCGGTGAAGAAAAGCCACCAGAGCAGCTGCCGAGGCTCGCGAATCCGGCTCCGCCCGAGGTGGATGAGGACGCGGTGAACCTTGCGGCGGAGCAGAAGCCCGAGCCGGAAAAAGAGAAAGAAGAAGAGAAGAAAGACAAGGATCGCGAGGACCGCGAGAAGCGAATGGCGGATGCATTGAGCCAGCTCAACAACCCCAATCGGCCGTCCAATACGGACACGCCGGAAGGGCGCGAGGAGGGGGTTGCTGGAGGAACGGCGACCGACCCGGAGCTCGCCTCAAAAATGCAGACATGGCAGGCCAAGCTCAAGGCCGCGCTGGTCCAGCACTGGGAAGTGCCGACCACGTTGACCGACGCGGAGGTCGAGCAGCTCGCCGGCAAGGTGAATGTACGCGTCAAGATTTCGAGCACCGGTCGCATCCTGAATTTCCGGTTCCTCGAGAAGAGTGGGAACGAGCAGTTCGATGCCAGTATCAACGCTGTTTTGGAGAAATTCTCGGCGACTGGCGGCGGAAAGCAGCTGCCGATGCCCAACGATCCCGGGGTTACTCGGCAGTTGGTTCAGCAGCCGTTGCTCTTGCAGCAATGGGACGCCCTGGCGCGACAGCAGTGAGCGATCTCGGATGTTTTTCTCGTAGATTGGAGTCGTTGTGATCGAGAACCTCTACAGTCATCTTCGACGCGCCGAGTGCATGCTCGTCGCGGTGCTCTTTCTTTTATTGATCCCGGCGACGGTGCTGGGGCAGGACGGGGAGCCAGACGAGGGAGACGAAGAAGAAGCAGCGAGCTCCTCGGAGGAGGGTATCAAGATCGACGTTCGCGGGAGCGCGCGTCGAGTACTCCTGCCGATCGCGGTGCCGGACACACTGGAGCCCTCCGGGGAGACAGGTGACGTCGCGGAGGAGGTCCAGGAGATTATCCGGCGCGACCTGAAGATGTCGGGATTCTTCAAGGTGCTCCCGCCGGACTCCTACTTCTTCGATCCATCGGAGGAAGGGATGAGCACCTCCGACATCAAGTTCCAGAACTGGTTTCAGGTCGGGTCTCAGGCGTTGATCAAGAGCGCCGCGCGGCTCGATGGCGACAATGTGAAGCTGGACCTCCGGCTCTATGCCGTCGACTCGGGCGAGCGGATCTCGATCAACTGGAGTGCCGAGCCGGCGACGAAAGAAAACTACGAAAAGCAGGTCCACGGGTTCGTCAATGCGGTCATCGAGCACTTCACCGGGAAGCCGGGGATCTTCGGCACCCGCATTGCATACGCACGACGACTCAAGAACGGGTCCAAGCAGGTGTACGTCTCGCAGATCGACGGATCGAATACCGCGCGCATCACCGACAATTCCTCCATCAATATGCTGCCCTCATGGGCGAATGGGCGGATCTATTACACGAGCTACCGCGACGGAAATCCAGATCTCTGGGTCTACAAGGGCGGTAGCAGTGAGAAGGTCTCATCGCATCGCGGCCAGAATACCGGCGCGGCGTATTGCGGCGGAAAGCTGGCAGTGACGCTGTCGATGGGCGGGGAAAATACCGACGTCTATCTGATCGACCCGTCGACCGGAAAGGTCCAGGAGCGTCTGACCAAGCACTGGGCCATCGATACCTCGCCGACCTGGAGTCCGGACTGCTCGCAGATGGCGTTTGTGTCGGGGCGAAGTGGCGGCCCCCAGATCTACGTGATGAACGCGGATGGTTCGAATCAGCGTCGCCTGACGTATCAGGGCAACTACAATACGCAGCCGTCCTGGTCGCCGTCCGGCAATAAGATCGCGTTCGCGGCGCGCGACGAGCGCAACGCGTACGATATCTTCACCGTCGACCTCGACGGTAATATCGAGCGACTCACCCAGGACCAGGGCAATAACGAGCACCCGAGCTACGGACCGCACGGCCGCTACCTGGTGTTCATCAGCGACCGCGGTGGAAAGGGAGAGCGCATCTGGATGATGACCTCCGATGGAGAAGTCCAGAACCCCGTGACCAACTCCAGTGGGGGCTACGCCTCGCCGATGTGGGAGCGATAGACGACCGAACTCTCGAGCACGGCGCGTCAGTCGTATCGCCTGTCGTGTGAGCGATGAATATCTGACACTCGCGCGAGTGCTCGAAGGGCCTCGCGTCACTTCAAAGGGATGACGAGCATGCTTTCAGGGGAAGCAGCACGGAGCACATTTATTCGCCGTGGACGACGCGTCACATGCCTGTTGATGGCGGTGTTGTTTATCGCCGGGCTGACCGGCTGTCCGAAGCCTCCTCAAAAGGCGCTCTCCGATGCGGAACAGGCGCTGCTGGATGCGAGCCAGGTCAAGGACTGCGCGTCCGAGAAGTACGAGGCTGCGCGTCGCTTGCTCGAGGAAGCGCAGAAACTCTCGGCCGAGGAGAAATACGACGAGGCCGAGCGAAAGGCCAAAGCCGCCAGGAAGTTGGCCCGGGAAGCAGAAGCGGAGGGCGAGGCGAATTGGGAAGACTGCCAGGAGCAGAACAAGGTCGCCGAAAAAGCCAGGGGCGAGGACGACTCCGACGAGCAGGACGAGACGCCCGACGAGAACCTGGAGCTCGAGACCGTTTACTTCGGCTACGACAGCTCGGACTTGAGCTCGAGTACACGCTCGCAGCTCGACAATAACGCCGAGTGGATCAAAGAGCACCCGAATACGACGATTCAGCTGCAGGGACATACTGACGAGCGCGGGACCCCCGAGTACAACCTCGCTCTGGGCGAGGCGAGGGCGCGCAGCGTGCGTCAGTACCTGATGAAGCTCGGGATCGACGGCAGTCGCCTGATGACGTTGTCGTACGGGGAGGAGATGCCCGCTGCGTACGGTTCGAGCCCCGAAGATTTCCGAAAGAATCGGCGCGTCGAATTCGTTCCGAAGGACTGACCAGCAGAACACGCACAGGAGCATACGTGGTACGTCGACCGCACAGCCGCAAGGCACGAAGAGCCCTCCTCGAGCAACTCGAAGACGCGCTGGAGTTGCCGGTGCTCGCCGTCTGTTCGGGCACGCGGGGATATGCGATCGCGAACCTCGACGAGCATGCCGCGCGTGCTTTTATCGAGATGCTGCGACGAAACGTCGAAGACGATGAGGTCGCGCTGCTCCTGATAGGAGAGGGCGGTTATCCGGTGTTCGCCGATTCGGTCGTTCGCACGCTCGCGCAACGCGGGATGGACGCGACCGCGGTCGTCCCGCACCGAGTCGCCGGCGTCTTCACGAACGTCGCGCTCGCCTGTGACCGAATCTACCTCCACGAACACGGGAGCCTCGGAGCGTATGACCAGTCGCTCCTGGGGCGCCAGCTCACCGAGTTGGATGCCGCGACGCTGGAGGCCTGGCGCGAGTTGCCCGACGCGGTGAAGACGCTCGGGCCCCGCTCGTTCGAGATCGCGCGCGACAGGCACCTGGGCCGGTTGCATGCGCGACTGCTCGAGCGGATACTCTCGCGGTCTAAATCGGAGATTTCCCAGGATCTCGAGGGTGCGCTGAGCAGCGCTCGGCTGGGCGACCAGCTCTCGCTTGGGGCGGGCGAGCTTCAGGCCCTGGGCCTCGAGGCGACGACCGTGGAGGAGCACCAAGAGCTGGTTTGGACGATCTACGAGACGTACGAGGAGCTCTTCGAGCTGAGGGATAAGCAGGAGCCGCTCTTCACCGAATCCGACGTCGGGGACGAGGTCGAATTCGAGCCGGCACGGGGCGTCGTCGGTGCGGTCATCGAGGGCGCGCGCGCCGAGTTGGTCTACCAGCTGGATACGGGGCGCCCCGATCCCGATACGGGCATGCTCGAAGGCGAGTGGCTCTGGTCGAGCTTGTCAGGTGGGAGAGGTTAAGCTAGTCTAACTTCACTCCTGAGTAGTAACCTGCCTCGCACATCCTGTGTGCATTTTGCTTGACCCCAGCGCGCATCTTCATTAAAAGCAGCTTCCCCGAAACGCTCGATGAAATTCGAGCGCTCGAGCCGGAGTGGCGGAATTGGTAGACGCGTCGGATTCAAAATCCGATAGCCCTTGGGCTGTGTGGGTTCGAGTCCCACCTCCGGTATTCTCTGTTGATGCAACCTGGGGTCTGCGTGCTTCGTCAGGCTTGCTGATTTGGCGAGCTTCGGGGTTGCTGCGCTTTTGTTGATGCAACCTGGGGTCTGCGTGCTTCGTCAGGCTTGCTGATTTGGCGAGCTTCGGGGTTGCTGCGCCTCGACGTATCCTCCGGATACGCCTCGTTGCAGCAAGCCCCAAATCTCATCCAAATCAGCGGCGCCTGACTCGCACTCGACCCCAGGTTGCATCAACGGTTTCGTCCCCGCGCATCCGCCAGTGCTGGATACGCCTCGTTGCAGCAAGCCCCAAATCTCATCCAAATCAGCGGCGCCTGACTCGCACTCGACCCCAGGTTGCATCAACGGTGGCTACCTAAACGGTGGCTACCTAAACGGTGCGCGACCTCAAAGACGCGGATCCTCACCATTCGAATTCAGCCAGAGACAGGCGTTGGTCACACCGCCGCGGCAGGCCCGCTGCACCATATCGACGCCGACGTCCCAGTCGTGCGATGCGAACCGTATACCCTGCTGGTAGCAGTAGCGCGGTGAACCGAGGCGGCAGGCTTTTTCGAAATAGGTATACATCTCATCGCCGACCAGTGGTGCTTTGTTGTGTTCGGATAGGGCGACCCTGAGTTGGCAACCGAGTCCGTTCTCGCTGGCGCAAGCGCGCTCGTAGAAATTCGAAGCGCGCGAGCGGGTCGTCGCCTCCGTCAGGTCGAACTCAGCGGCGAGTCCGGCGGCGACGCAGTCTTGTGGCTCTCCGTCGTCCTCACATGCCTGCACGAGGCTCGCCGGGTCGGCCTGGAGTCGTGAAGCATATTTTTTGAGACCCGCTGCCTTCGGGCAGGCATTTGGCGAGCCGGCCTCACAGGCGCGCTCGAACGCGTCGGCGGCGGACGACAAGTCGCGCTCGACGCTCAGGCCACCTGCCAGCATCTCTGCCTGGCGCACGCAGGCTGCCCAGTTGTGGATGGAGCATTCAGCCGCAGCACGTCGATAGCGTCGCTCCTCGATCCGCTCCGTGTCGAGTTGGGTCAGTGCGAGGACGTAGGGCAGGCAGCCAGATCGGTGCGAATCGGTGCACGTCTGAGCGAGGATATCCAACCCGCGTCCACGGTCTCGCGTGACCCCGAGGCCGTGGAAATACGCGTTACCCAGCCGCACGCAGGCGGTGGATGTATCGTCTTCCTTGCACTGGCTGGTCCAGAGCTCGACGGATCGAGCGATGTCGATCTCGTCGGTGTGCCCGACCCGAAGGAAGTACGCAGCCTGCACACAC
>JBNJFZ010000040.1:0-37143 GCA_051747295.1 Myxococcota bacterium | reverse complement strand
CTAACGGCCGAAACCGTGTCCTGACGCCCGAAGGCGATCCTTTTTGGAGTGCTGTGTGCGAAGTGCCGCTGCGCGAGCGCGAAGCCCGGACCGCAGCGACCTCCGACTAGCTGGTTTAGGCCACGCCAAACGTCGACGCAGCTCCAGCACGACAGCATACCCTTTTGGTGACACCCCCGAGTCCGCCACGAGACGTGAAACGGGAACGCCACTCCGGCAACAACAGATTTTTGGAGTCGGATACGACTCGCCCTGCCGCCGGCCGGTTTGCCTCTCGGCTCCCCGACCTTCTGCCACGACTCGACCGCCAGCCGCCCGGCCCGTGCGGGCACCGAACGACCTTTGGCCGGCCGAAACTCATGCGCTCGGACAGGTCCTGTACAAGCGACCCGCCCACCGCCATCTGGTTCCGACCCGGAACCATTTGAGCGGGGACTGCCAGCACATGCGGCCGCGCCGATTCACCGCCCAGGCCTGAAGATCGATGGCGGTACACGACGGGCACACATGTGCTGCCCCTCTATAAAGGTTTTCGACGGAACCCACCGAATCGTTGCGTAGATTTCTTGGATTGCCCCGGGAAATCGGCCCCTAGAACCCGTATAGCGTCGATTTTCAAAACCGCTGCTCTGTTGATTACGTTCGCGACATGCAGGCATCCGGCATGGAATAGAGCTCGATTATTCGTCGGACTCCGGTCGCTGGCCGGGGCCGCGATACTCGAATTCAAATGGCCCTTCGCCCCGCGGCACCCGTAATGCCCGATAATTCCCGATGCCTGCTGGACGGGCGTAATACTCGGAGTTCTCGCCCTCGCCGGGCAGCGACACCACGAGGATCCGTCGGTCGCAGTCGTCCCGAATCCCCACGAACTCGATCGCGCAGTAAAACGTCGGGCACACTGCCACGACCAACATCTGCTCCTCAAAGTCGATTGATGGCATCTGCAGCAGCCGATCGTCACTATCGGGCGCAGGATAGCGCTTGGTCACCTTTTTCTCGGGCAGGCGTTCGACGAACGCCTTGTAGGCTATCTGGTTGTCGACCACCACCGAGTCGGCGGGTAAGCGGATGTTACCGCCGTAGGTCTGGTCGGGTTCAAAGTTACGCGTGCTGCCGTCAGGCACGCACGCCCGCTCATCAGGCTGTCCCTCTTGCGAAGACTGATTTGTCTGCTGCCCTTTTTGCGGCGCCACCTCGGGTGGTGTCGCGCAGCTCACCACCATGGCGAGCGCGAAGGTGGCAGAGAACAATCGGGCGAGATGGGTAGTCACCAAATGCGGCATCGGCTGGCGGCCTCTATCGGTTACTCAGGGCAGGTGCACCCGTCGTCGCCGTCGGATTCGCATCCATCGCCGGAGCATGTGGTGGTGCAGTTCGATGTGCCCCCGCAGGAGATCTCGCAGTTGCCGGTGCACTCGTATTCGCAGGTCGCCGTGCCCTGGCATTCGCCGGTGCCGCCGTCGCCGAGCGAGACGGTGCAGCCGGTGGTGCCGGGACAGATGACGTCGCAGCTGTTGCAGCTGAGCTGACACGCGGCGTTTCCGTCGCAGGTGAAGGTGAAGTCGTCACCGCCCTCGAGCTCGCAGGTGGTACCGCCGGTGCAACTGCAGGTATTCGTTTCCTGGTCACAGCTGCATTCCCCTGCGCACTCGAGCACATCGACGTTCTCGGCACCGTCAGGGTCGCCATCGCCGCAGGCGGGGAGCGCGAGCAAGGAAAGCGCACCGAGCGCCAGCGACAACGTGACAAAGAATCTGGAAAAAGCCTTCATCGCAACTCCTGCTCGTTGGATGTACAACCGCGGTTGCGCGCCGAGCGCACCGGGGACCTCAGACTGCCTCGAAATGATTTAGAACATCGTAGCACGACAACGACAGGCGGTTCCAGACCGACCGGTCAAACCCCTTCCCCATCAGGGCGTGTGGCATCTTTGCGGCGGACGTACAGCAGCTTCTCGACCTCGGCGACCACGTTGCCTTGTTCATCCGTGACCTCGACGTAAAACGTGGGCTCGAATTTGTACTGAGAGTCGGCCTTCTGACGAATGGATTCGACGCGCGCGGGGTCGAGCCGGAACTCGGCTGTAACCGTGCCGCGACCGGGCTTCTTGAAGTCGATAGAAGCGGCTTTGTCCCAGACGATGTACTCGGAGCCCAGGTTTTTCATCAGCATCAGCATATAGAACGGGTCGCACATCGCGTAGAGCGAGCCGCCGAAGTGCGTCCCCACGTAGTTTCGATTGTACGGCGTCAGGGTCATGCTGACGTCGATCTCCCGGAAATCATTCGAGATACGCTCGACCTCGATCCCCGCGCCCAGATAGGGCGGATACAGGTTCATGGCGGTCTGGAGGTTGTCCTCCATCCACGCGCGGGCTTCGGCTGAGGCTTTCCGAGAGAGCTTCTTCAAGAGCGACATCATAACTCCTTGATACATCGGGGGGCGTCGATGTGATGCACACATAGAGCACGGCGTTTCGAAATGCCACGCGCTCGAATCGACACACTGCAACCATGCTACCCGGACAATTGACCCCAACCGGCAACTCGACCTTCCACCCAGCGTCGTGGCCACCGGCCTCGAGCATGCATCTGAGGGGTCTTCGCCCGAAAAACAGCGCTGGCACGAGCCTTGTATTCTATTGTAGCGTCAACGGTCACGACCCCGCACGGAGACCCCATGAAGCCGCAACTCAACATCTGGACCATCGCACTGCTCACCCTCCTCGGCATCGGCTTCGGCTGTGCCGACGACGGCCCGGACGACCTGCTCGGCCAGGGTGGACAGGTCGATGAAAACGGCAAGCCGGTCCTCGAGAATGCCGGATGGGAAGAGCCGGCCGGCAAGTCCGATGCGCTCCAGGGCCGTCAGGGCCTGCCGACCAGTGTCGACTCGAGCCCGACGACGGTCTGGGAAGTCCACAATCGATGGGACGACACCGACACGGCCGACGCCCGCGAAGCCGGGATGGCGTGGCCCGAAAACTCCGGGCTGACCTGGGAAGAAAAATACCGACGCTGGGTGGGCTCGCTCGAAAAGACCGACAGCGCCGGCTGGGGCGAGACCTTCATGATGACCACACCGTGGGGCAAGCAAGTCCCGGCCCCATCGCTCGAATGCGCCGAGATCGCCATCTTCCTGCGCGTGGCGTTCGCCAACTGGTACGGCCTGCCGTACTTCATGGAAGGTCGCGACCGCCACGGCCGGCGGCTGTACTTCGGCCACTTCGGTATTCGCACCCGCGATGGCCGCTGGTCGAATATGCCGAGCTTCCGGGAGCGCTATCGCGACTATCGCACCGACGCCGACGCCATCATCGCCGGCGAGCGCGAATGGCCCCGCGACGAGAAGCTGGCGGGACTGTCGATCCCCGGTTCGTTCGACGACGAGCAAGACTTCCTGGGCGAAGACAAGCACGCAGGGGCCTACTTCGACGAGGTCTTCCTCAACAAGCGCGCTGGCTACTTCATGCGCCTCCACCTGGTCTACTTCGGCTCCATCAACCTCGCCGACTCCGTCAACACGTTCAACGTCGAGGCCGAAGCGGTCGACGCCGGAGACGTGCTCCTCGAGCGCTGGCAGAGCACCGGCATCGGCCACACGCTGGTCGTCATGCGCCGCCGAGATCTGGGCGAAGTGGAGCGCAACGGAGAGGTCGTCCCGCAGCTCGAGGCCGAGCTCGCCAGCGGATCGATGCCGCGCCGCCAGCCCGTCTGGGAGACGGCCGCCGCCAGCAAGCGCTACTTCACGATGGCGAAGACCGGCGGCGAGGGATACGCCGAATACGGTGGAGGCCTCAAGCGCTGGCGCGTCGCCAGAGAAATCGGCGGTCGCTGGACCAACGTGGTCCCCGCCAACAGCCACGACACGTGGGTCAACAGCCGCGACCACGAAGAGAGCGCAGCGCGCCCCGACCGGTTCGAAGAGGTGCTCTCCGAGCTCGGCCCCGAGGAAAAGATGGACGTCATCCTGGGTGTCATCGAGGCCAAGCGCGCCCACCTTCGCAACTACCCGGCGAGCTGCGCGGCACGCATCGGCCGCGAGGAAGCGTTCGATGACCTCTACGAAGTCGCCGCCGACGCCGGTCTGAGCCGCGATGACGTCGACCGGCAGTATCGCACCTTCGAGGACTACGTCTTCGCCGAGCTGGTCTACGGCGAGTCGAAGACCTGCTGCTGGAACTCATCCACGTCGCAGATGTACGAGCTGGCGGTCGAGTACAACCTCAACCGCGCCCGCGACGAGGAGAATCAGATGTGCGGCGAGATCGACGTCTTCATGAATCGCGACGATGGCGGCGACGGGTACGAGCGCTTCCGCGAGTACGCACAGTCGGTCGGACAGGGCGATGCGTGGGTGACGTGGTCGGCCGACGAGAGTTGCCCGCAGGCCGACGTCGCCGAGGACACCGAGGCCGAGCACGGCTGGACGCCGTATTGTGAGATCGCCGAAGACGTCGAGCTTTAGAGGCGGAGAGAGAGGCGTACGACCCTCTGTGTGATGCGTCCTTCCAGGGCGCATCGACGCATGCGGGTTGCGTTCTACCCAGATGTGTTGAACATCGGGCCTACTCAGCGACAACTTTGACGAACGGATACGAACGAGATGGAAAAGATACGCCTCGGACTGGAGTGGTTCCTCAACCCCGATCACCTGCCCTTCCTCATCGCCTTCCAGAAGGGCTGGTTCGAAGACGCCGGCCTCGAGGTCGAGATGGTCGAGCCCGAAGAACACCTCGACGCGGTCGCCGAGATCGAAGCCGGCGAGATGGACCTGGCCGTCACCGAGCCGCTGCACCTGGTCGAGGACGCCTGCGAGGGCAAGGCGGTCGTCGGCATCGCCCGCTTTCTGCACACCAATGGCGGCGTGATGTACTTCGAGGATAAGGGCATCGAGCGCCCACGCGACATGGCGGGGGCGCGCATCCAATATCCCGGCGCTCCCGGACCCGGCGGCCCCGCCATCGTCGGCACCATGATCGAGGCCGATGGCGGCGAATTCGACCCAGAAGACTTCGAGCCCGTCAATAACGGCTTCTATCACACCGACGCGCTGCTCGACGGCAAAGCCGACGTGGCGACGCTCGCGTTCTTCAACTTCGAGGTCGTCGAAGCACGACACCGCGGCGGCAAGGCCCAGTTCTTCGCGCTCAAGGACTGGGGCATCCCGGACTTCTGTCAGCTCATCCTGATCACCTCCCCGCAGTTGCTGGGGCAAAAGCGCGATGTGTTCTCGAAGTTCCTCGAGATCACCCAGCGCGGCCTGGACTTCGCCCACCAGCACCCCCTGGAAGCCCGCGACATCTACTTCCAGCGCACAGAGACCGACGAAGACGACATCTTGATGAACAAGATATTCGACGCGACCGTGCCGTGCTTCACATTCGACTTCTCCATGACCGACCAATACTACGGCGAGCTCCAGGACTGGATGCACCGAAAAGGACTCATCGAGGACACGTTGGACGCCGACGAATTCTGGACCAACGACCTGGTCTTTGGCAGCTGAACGCAGGCAGCTGAACGCAAGACGGGAGCGCGCCCGTTGTGGCGCCTCCCGTCAGATCTCGTCCCCCGGTATGTCCGCGTCAGCTCAGGACGCGCACTCTTCTTTGCCGCAGGTATTCACACCCAGCAGGCTGTAGATCGGGCACATCCCCACCGCTCCGGTGAACAGCGGGATGATTCCGAGCAGTCCCCACATCGTCTGTGGGCCAACCACCGTCAACGAGAGCAGTGCGAGGCCGAGTACCACGCGAAGTCCGCGGTCGACTTTTCCTTCATTTCTCTTGAGAGCTTCCATGGTCTGATCTCCTTCAACGGTCTGTTAATATCATAGTTTGCGTCATCGTTCCTCGATGCCGTCACAGGATTGCTTTGCGATGTCTGTGCCAGGTCCGAAATTGATCGGCAAAACATTGAATGACAGGACCATCCAGGATGTTAGGACCGTGCTGTGCCGTGCAGTGCGCGGTATCGCAGCCACCACGCAGTCGATTATCTCCAATCCCCTATCCCGCGCCACGACCGCCTGAAACGCAACTTTTGCGACGCCAGAACGTGCGCGCAAATATTGCGCAATACCGAGCTCGTCGTCGCGACACAGCGACACATGAACGAACGTATCGAAGACTATATCACCCGTTACAAGAACCTGGTGGAGCTCGAGCGCGAACAGGAGATGCGCGAGCACGAAGCCGAAATCCGACAGATGTCGGGCCGGGAGCGCGAGCGCGCGGGCAGAGCGATCCGCCACCTGCGCGGCCGCCAGAACGGCCGTGGGCTGGGCGGCTTTCTGGTCAAATTCATGCGCCAGAAGCGCGGCGAGCCGCTCCCGGATACCGAGATTAAAGTCGGCAATCTGGTGATGCTCTCCAAGCAGAGCCCCTACCGAGACGACAACCCGACCGGCACCGTCTCGGAGATGTCGAACCGTGCGATCACCGTCGTGTTTCGGGAGAGACCACACAAATTCACGTATGGCGACGGGCTGCGCATGGACCTGTACGTCAACGACGTCACCTACCAGCGACAGCTCGACGCGCTCGCGCTCCTCGGGACCTCGAGCGGTCGGCTCGCCGAACTGCGTGACATACTCGTGGGGCTGCGGCCGCCCCGCACGCCGGAGGGTCTGACTGTCGAGGACTGGATCAACCCGATACTCAACGACTCGCAGAAGACCGCCGTGCGGCTCGCCCGGGACGCCCCGGACTTCTTCCTGATCCACGGCCCCCCTGGCACCGGCAAGACCACAACGCTCATCGAGGTTATCGAACAGGCCGTGGTGCGCGGCGAGCGAGTCCTGGCGACGGCTGCCTCGAATACGGCGGTCGACAATATGCTCGAGAAGCTCGCGGCCGCCGGGGTCCAGGCAGTACGCGTGGGCCACCCGGCGCGGGTCTCGCCGCTGCTCCGAGAGCGCACCGTGGATGCTCTCGTCGAGCAAAACCAGACCTGGCAGCGCGCTCAAGAGCTGCGCGAGCAGGCCTTCGACATCAAGGACGAGCAAAGAGATTACGCGCACCCCTCCGGTCAAAACCGTCGCGGCTTATCCAATAAGAAGATCAAGAAGCTCGCCGCGAAGGGTCGCAGCAA
The DNA here is from genome assembly GCA_051747295.1 of Myxococcota bacterium. GTDB lineage: Bacteria > Myxococcota_A > Bradymonadia > Bradymonadales > Bradymonadaceae > JBNJFZ01. The sequence goes on along the minus strand of JBNJFZ010000040.1, from coordinate 30,046 downwards.
GCGCGGCGTCGACGTCGGCACCATCCAGCAGATGGCGACCTGGATCGAGCTGCAAGAGGAAGTCGGGGAGATTTTTGGAGAGGCCGACCGACTCAAGGAGCGCGCGGTCCAGGAGGTCATCGAAGGCGCCGAGGTGGTGTGTACCACCAATTCAACTGCAGGGAGCAGCCTGCTGGCGGACCATCGCTTCGACCTGGTGGCGATCGACGAGGCGACGCAGGCCACCGAACCGTCGTGCCTGGTGCCAATCTGCCACGGCGACAAGATCGTGATGGCCGGCGATCACCGACAGCTTCCGCCCGTCGTCAAGAATCAGGAGGCGGCCGAAGATGGGTTGATGGTCTCGTTGTTCGAGCGCCTCGCCGAGGAGCACGGGGAGCGCATCAAGAGCATGTTGGAGGTACAGTACCGCATGCACGAGGACATCATGCGGTTCTCGAGCGAGGCGTTCTACGAGCAGCGATTGGTCGCGCACGATTCGGTTCGCCAGCACACGCTCGCCGACCTCGAGCTCGACTTCGACGATGTCCCGGTGTGGCTCCAGCCAATCCTGGCGACCGAGAGGCCGGTGGTATTTGTCGACACAGCCGAGATTTTCGCCCCGGAGACCCAGAGGGAGCGCTCGACCTCGAAGCGAAACGCGCGGGAGGCCGATATCGTCCGCGACGTGGCGCGGGCGCTCCTGGACACCGGGCTCGACGCCACGGAACTGGCAATCATCGCGCCGTATGCGGCGCAGGTCGAGCTTCTGCGCGAGCATGTCGACCGAGAACATGTCGAGATCAAGACCGTCGACGGGTTCCAGGGCCGCGAGAAAGAAGTCGTGGTCATGTCCCTGACGCGTAGTAACGACCAGGGGTTGGTCGGCTTTCTCGATGACGTGCGGCGGTTCAACGTGGCGCTGACGCGGGCGCGGCGAAAAGTCATCGTGGTCGGAGACTCCTCGACGGTGAGCGAGGTCGAGGCGTACGAGCATTTCGTAGAGTATGCCGAGGCGTTGGATGCGGTAGTGACGTTGCAGCCGGATGAAGAGGCTGCGTAGCACGCGAGCCGCGGCTCGAAAGCCGCGGGGGAGCTAGAGAGCTCGCGCACCGAAGAAGCCGCGTAACGGAACGCGAAATTCTTCCATGTCGTCCGGTTGTTGGATAAACTCCCAGTCCAAATTCGGCGCGGCCGCGATGGCCGCACCACGCGACGCGTGGAGAGCGGAGAAAAGCCATCAAACTCGAGTGCACAGGTTGTGGACGCCGCTTCCGGCTCAAGCCGGTCGAGGGCACACCTCTGCCGGACGAGGTCGACTGCCCGCGCTGTGGATCCGCGATCGAGGTGCCGCGCGAGGACCTCGGGTGGGAGCGTCGCGACATCTCCCGGGTCTTCGGTCGCGACGAGATCGAAAAGCCGCGCCCCGAGAGCGTCGGCCACGCGCCAACCCCCGAGAAGAAATCGCGCGTATTTCGAGATGTGACGCAGGTCAACCCGACGCCGGTATCCCGCGCCGACGACGAGCATCCGCCGGACTCCAAGGCGTCGCCCGGCGTCGCTGCGCCCCCGGCCGGCGAAGATCAAACCGACCGAAACGCCGAGGCGGACGCCACCGACGATTCGCTCGGGGCTCGCCTGCGCAAGCTCAAGGGCAAGCGACTCGACATCCCGACCCTCGATGACGAGAGTGAGGCGAGCGCCGCCCCAGAGCCGAGTGGCGACGCGCTGGATGCCGAGTTCGAAGCCATTGTCGATGAAGCGGCGAGCGCGGTCGATGAGGTATCTGACGGCGTGGAGAACGAGAACGAAAACGAGAGCGAGAGCGACAACGAGAACGAAAACGAAAACGAAAACGAGAGCGAGAGCGAGAACGAGACGAAGAACGAGCCCCCCTACACGATCCGAGTCGACAACGAGGTCCACGAGGATCTGGGGCTCGATGCGATCGCGCAGCTGGTGCGCAGCGGCGTGTGGACCGAGGTCGTCGAGGTTCGGACAGTCAACGGCGACTGGATTCGGCTGTCCAACTCGAGCGTGATGTCGGAGCTGCGCGAGCACCTGGCTCGAGAGGCCAAGAGCACCCTCAAGTTGGTGGCGAGCGGCGAATGGGAGCGAGAGGCATCACAGCCCGCGGGCCGAGAGTCGTCGCCGGAGACCGTGGCCGAGCAAACGCCTCCGGGGCCAGAGACGAACGAACCCGAGATCCCTGAGGATGACGAAGATGCGTCGACGTCGAATGGCGCCGGCACAAAGGTCCTGCTGGTGATGGTCGCGGTCTTCGCAATCGCGGCCATCGTCGGCGTGTATCAGTGGCAAAAATCGGCGTCTGTTGCCGGTAAAACGCAGGCCGAGGTGACCGACGAGGCGACGAGACCCGCTACGCCCCCGGCGCCAGGACCATCGATCGACGAGAAGCCCGCAGACCCGTTCGCGGCTGCTCGGGCCGCGGTGGCCGATGCCGCCGCTCCCGCACGGATCGTCAACTCGCTGGCCAACGCCGGCCACTACAAGGCCGCGCGCCACCTCGCCATCGATACCTGGGCTGCCGATCGGGACGCACCCGGGCTCCAGGCGGCCTTCGACCGCGCCATCACCGAGGACCCGGCGCTCCATCCGGACGTCGCGACTCTGGGCGACGATGTCGCCATCGATCGCGTCTTCGCGCTGGGCGGCGGGCGTTCGATCTCGTTTCGCATGACCAATGGCGGCCAGACGCTGTATGCGTTCAAGCCCGAGCAAAAGGAATGGGGACGAGGCTGGCGCGCCGAGTTGGCCGCCTACCTGCTCTGTGAGGTCGTCGTCTGCCAGTTCGAAATCCCCGAGAATCGCCCGGCACGCATCAGCCGAGAGCGCTTCGAGAAGCTCTACGGACTGGTCGAGACCTACCGACAAACCCGATACGCGGAGCGATTCGACGACCTACGCTGGCGCAAAGAGCGCGGCCCGGACGGAGAGGAACGGGAGTATCTGTACGGCGTCCTCGAGGCATGGGTGCCGGAGTTCGTCGACTGGCCCATCGAATATACGTCGATCTGGGAGGACTGGCTGGACGTTCGCTACCACCCCGGCGTGCTCGAGGAACCGCTGGTCGAAGAACTCACTCCATTGCAGGAAAAGGACAACTCATCGGCATATAGCAGCATCCTGTCGGAGCGCGGCGACGCGACCACTCGCGATGTGGCCCGGCAGCTCTCCTCGATGCTGCTGTTCGACTTTCTGACCAGCAACTGGGACCGCTTCAGCGACGTCGAAGCGTACTACGGCGTCAATAATCAGTTCGCCGACGGGCGCTTCATCTCGCTGGACCTCGGCGCCGCCTTCTTCGACGAGCGCATCAACAAAGTCGCCTCGCGATTCGACCTCGTCACCCGGTTTAGCGCACGCACGGTCGCCTCGGTTCGCGCGCTATCCCCCGAGGTGCTCAACCCGGTGCTCTTCCCCGACCCGACCTCCAAAGAAAAATACCGCCTCGCCCTGTTCTGGACCCAGCACGACGAGGCGGTCCAGCGCGTCGACGCGCTTATCGAGAAGTATGGGCGGGACAGGGTCTTGGAATTCGAATGAGATTCGAATTCGAGCGGGGGAGTGGGAGATATGGGGGATGTAGGAGATGTGGGTAGGACCTCTGCCCAGCTGCACTTTGCAGCAATGACCCGCTCCCCTACATCCCCCACATCACCTCCTCCCCCTACCTACTCCCCCATTCACCCGGTCCCCTACTCACCCTATTCCGGCACATCAAAATCATGCACGTCCTCTCCAGCTTCTTCGGAGAGGATATCGAGCGCGGCCGCGGCGCCGTCTCCGGCGGAGATAATCGCCTGGATTTTCTGCGCGCGAGTGGCCCAACCCACCGCGTAGGCGCCGTCGATGTTGGTGCGGCCGTTGCGGTCGACCTCGACCGTGCCGCCGTCGCGATCGAGCTCGAGCGAGTCCATCAGCGACTTGTTGCTGGTCGCCAGAATCACGTAGGGCGCCTCGAAGGTCTCGCCCTCGCTGGTCTGGATGGCGAAGCCGTCGTCGGTCTGCTCGGCGTGGCTGACCTTGGCTGCGTGAAGGTTGGCGCCGAACTCTTTGACCTGTTCGCGCGCGACCCGCTGGAAGTCGGTGCCCGTCATCTCGGGGATGCCCAGGTAGTTGTAGAGCATCGCCTTGTGCATCGCGGTGTTGTCGGGGCCAAATACGTCGACCTGCATGTCGCGCTTGGCCAAAAACAGCGCAGCGCTGAGTCCAGCGGGTCCGTCACCAATGATAATTACGTCGGTCATCTTCGCTCCTGTTGCTCGCGTGGTCCCCGAGCCGGGGAACAACGCGCGAGTTTTATTGTTATGCGCGTGATCATTCGGACGGTCTAATGTAATGGTTTGCGACAGAGCCGCAACCGAACGGAGTTTACCTATGGGCTGGCATCCACATCCGACGCAAATCCGATTCCTCGAGGACGAGGGCCTGCTTCGCATCACGTTCAGCGACGAGGCGGAGATCGACTACGACACCCGCATCCTGCGTGGCTACTGCCCGTGCGCGTTGTGTCAGGGGCATCGGCCGAGGCCGCTGGACTGGAACCCCCCGAGGTCAAAGAAGGCCATCGCGGTCGACGACATCGCACAGGTCGGCAACTACGCGATGTGCATCGCGTGGGGAGACGGCCACAATAAGGGGATCTATTCGTGGGAGTTTCTTCGACGCATCGAAGACGAGCCCGAGGAGCTCTTCGACGACTATCCGCCTGAGTTGCCCGAGTTCGAGTAAGCCGAGCCCAGACAACCGGTGCGACCAGGACGGCCGCGCTTCACCTCAGTCCGAGAGCAGAGACGCGATTGCACCGCGGATCGTCCCCGCTCTCTCACGTCGTCGCCTGCCCTCGTCGCGCTTACGTGCTTCGAGCCCGGTCTCGATCAGCGATTCCAGCGCACGTCGCGTTTCTTCGGCAAACTCATGGCGAATCTGGCACAGCGCCTCTGGATCTTCGATATCGGACACGTCCGGCGGCTCGATCGGCTCGCCGATATGAAAGCGAAACGGCACTCGACGCGCGATCGGGATGAGTAGTGGCACCTTGTAGGACTTGTCGCCCAAAAAAGGCGCCGAGACGAGTCCCCGATTGTTCAGGACCGGGAAGACCTCGTCGGGACCGATCGCGGCGAACGGAACCACCGGCGCGCCGGACCGAATCGACACGTCGGAGAAGCCCTCGCGCTCGCCCCACTTGAGCGTGTAGCGATCGTCCTTGCCCTTGATCGAGTCCTTGGCGCCGCCCGGATACGTCACGACCATCTGCTGGTGGCGCAGCAGATCGATGCACGACTCGCGCGTGCCCTCCACCGCTCCGAGTTGGTGCATCAACCACTTCAAGACCGGGACGTGAAACAGCGAACGCAGCGCCATGCCGCGTGGCATGCGCCCGGTAGCCCCGTAGATAGCCGGAAAGAAAGCCAGGCTGTCGACACCGAGGTGGGAGTGATTGCCGACCAGTAAAGCGCCTCCCTCGGGGATACTCTCCTCGCCCTCGACCGTGACGTCGAAGTACTTCAGCACGTAATCCAGCGCCTTGATCGCGGCCTTCGGGATAGGTTCATCCGCAGAGATCGACCTCGGATACGACGAGCCCACCCGATCTAGATGGCGGTCAGCCAAAGAAAACTCCCGGAGCATGTTTCAATTCGGTACCGAACTGCATCTTAGTTTCGCAAGGGTCGGACCGTCGCGTCAATAGGTCCGACGAGTACCGATGCGCTGACCTACTGTTCACGACGGACAAGTCATGTTGAAGCTCGCAGCAACGAAAAGAGACCGCAGGAAGGGTCAGAATTTCTTCCTCCCCGAGGCCGTCGAGCGCACGATCAGCGGGCTGGCGGTGCGCGGCGTATTCGAGGGGATGCGCTCGGTCGGCATGTTGGAGCCACCGGCGGGTTATGGCACCCACGATGTGGTGGTGGAGCGAAATGTCGCCTACACGAACTCCGGGGACGACGCGCACCTGTTGGACGTCTACCGCCCCGACGACGACGAGACCTACCCGGCCGTGATGTACGTACACGGGGGCGGCTTCCGCATCCTGTCCAAGGACACCCACTGGATGATGGCGAAGACCATCGCCCGACAGGGCTACGTGGTCTTCAACATCAATTACCGCCTCGCCCCGGAGCATCCCTATCCGGCGCCGGCCGAAGACACGGCGGCGGCCTATCTGTGGATGCTCGACCACGCCGATGAGTACGGCGCGGACGCGTCGAAGCCAGTGGTGGCGGGAGAATCGGCGGGCGCGAACCTGGTGACGGCGCTGACGGTGGCGGCAACCATCGAGCGCACGGAGCCCTGGGCTCGCGAGGTCTTCGAGCGCGGGGTCGTCCCGGCGGCGTCCGTTCCGACATGCGGTATCCTGCAGGTCTCCGATCCGCTGCGCATCGAGCGCCGCAAGTCGATCTCGAAGTTCGTGCGCGACCGCCTGGTCGAGGCGGCGGGCGCGTACCTGCCCAACAAAGATATGGAGCCGATGTCCACGCCGCCGATGGCCGACCCGCTTCGAGTGCTGGAGCGCGCCGAGAAGACCGACCGGCCGCTGCCGCCCATCTTTGCGGCCGTCGGCACCAAAGACCCGCTGCTCGACGATACACGCCGTCTGGCGAGGACGGCCGAGCGACTCGGTGGCTTCTGCGACGACCGCTACTACGACGGCGAGTTACACTCGTTCCACGCGCTGATGTGGAGAGACAACGCCCGAAAATACTGGTGCGACCTGTTCGACTTCCTCGACGCCGCGCTCTCGAACGACACCGTTGTTAAGCCGCTGAGAGCTGCCAGCTAACCCCGATTGCTCACCCGCTTCAAGCACTCTCAGCGCTCTCGATCGCGCCCATCGATCCGACCATCAGAAGCCAGACGGGAAACGACGTCACGGTCATCACGAACCACGAGATCCCCGACGTCACGAACAGCCCGGTCTGCCCCATCGCCTCCAGAATTGGCTGCGAGGCGACGCTCTGCACGCAACCCGCCGAGAAGAACATCACGATCTGGGCGATGAAGACGGTCGCGACGATGCCGACGTTGTCTTTCGCCCACCCGAAGGACGTCGAGACGCCGTCGATGACGTTCTCGCCCTTGCCGCACACCAGGTAGAAGTACGGGACCAGGAAGAATAGCGCGATGACCCCGGGGAGGATGCAGAACAACAGCCCAAAGCCGACGATCAAGCCGAAGACGATCACCGAGAGCATCCCTTTGCCGACCGCTTGTCCGAGTTGGCCGGCCGCGACCGCGAAGCTCGGCGTCGAGTCGCTGAACAGCGCTGCTCTCGCGGGCTTGAACGTCGCCGCGTAGAAGCCGTTGGCCACCAGCCCGTAACCCAGCGAGACGACCAGCGACGGCCACGACTTGGTCAGCATCTCCATGGCGACCTGGGGATCGCCGGCCTGCTCGGGCGACATATTCATCTGCTGGATCTGAAGCTCCGCCATGCCGGTGACCATGCTGACCACGACCCCCAGCATCGACCCGATGAGCAAGAGCGCGGCGTACAGGCCGAAGACCTGGATGGTGAGCGACTGATTCTCCAGGAAGAAGCGTTTGGTGGCTCCGAACGCGTCTTCGACGGTCGCCGAACGTCTGGTCTGGCGGGGCTCGGGCGACTGAGGCCGCGGTGGCTGCCCGGACGAGCCGGGAAAGTCTGGCGCGTTGTCTTGCTCATCCATCGTCGTTCCTCTTTTGGGTCTGTCGTGCTGGGTCTGTCGTGCTGGGTCTGTCGTGTAATGCACCGATTAACTAAGACGCGACGCGCCGGGAATCAATCCCGATGTTGCGCAAGCCCGAAACTCCGAATGGTCGCCTCGTGCTTGACCACATCTCGACCACGGCAATACGCTCGATGCTGACATCCACCCAACCGGAGGAATCCCCATGTCGCGCGTGAGCCTGATTTGTACACTGATCGCCGCAGCGCTGATTCTCGGATGTAACGACGGCAGTCCCGCGGACGAAACTTCCGACACGAGCGCCGCGGACGTCACCGAGGACGCGACGTCTTCCGATACCCAGACGGCCGACGATACCCAGACGGCCGACGATACCGCCGACACGGCACGCGATGGCCAGAACGACGCCTCGAGCCCACCGTCGACGCTGAGCGAGCAGTACCCCGACGACGAAGGCATCGCAGACGACCCGGCGGTGCTGTTCTACGACGACTTCGAGGAGGGCTGGGGGCGCTGGGACCGCCCCGACTCGGATGGCGACTACCTGACAATGCAGCAGGACGGCGCGGTGGCCCACGCCGGCCAGGGGTATTTGAAGTCCACGGTCACGACCCAAGATCTCGAGGAGCAGCAGTATATCTCGTCGGCCTCCAGCGCGTCTTTTAATCGCGTCGACGAAGTCTACTGGCGCTTCTACGCCCGATTTCCGAACGTCGCCCCCAATCCCCACCACTGGGTCCGCGTCTCGGCGGGCAACGAATCTTGGAGCTCCAGCGGGCTCGCCAATACCGTCCCGGCCGGCGACGAGGGCTTCTGGTTCGACTTCGACATCAACAACGACAACATCTTCAACTTCTATGTCTACTGGCACAATATGCGCTCCGGACGCTGCAACGACGGTAGCACCGAGCCCGGCTGCGAGGGCGATCAGGGCACGACGTATCACTACGGGAACGTCTTTCGCCCCGCAGAGCAGGAGCCCTATCCGCGCGACGAGTGGTTCTGCATCGAGATGCGAGCCAAGGCGAATACGCCGGGACAAAAAGACGGCGAGTTGAGCTTCTGGATCGACGAGGAGCTGGTGGGCGATTTTCGGCCGGGCCACCCGGAAGGCACCTGGCTGCGCGACCAATTCCACCCCGGGGGCTGCGACTGGAGTGCCTGCACGGAGCCCGAGCCGTTCGAGGGATTCGACTTTCGTACCTCCGAAGAGGTTGGCTTCAAGCGCGTCGTCCTGGACGCCTACTACGAGCGCGGATCGGCCGAGCGAAAGCGCCAGAGACTCACGGAGCGGGGGCTGGACGTCTCAGACGAGCAGACCATTTATTACGACGACGTGGTCGTGGCGACCTCTCGGATCGGGTGTCGTCAGTAAAGCCTACGAAACCAACGGCTCCTCGCTCGGCTTCTCGCGCGTGACGTATTCGAACGCGGCCCGCCCCGTGGAGCGAAGCGTGCGGTCGAGGCCGCGCTTCGGGTCGCGGATGCGGATCTCCAGGTCCGAGAGCTTGCTGTTGTAGCACCACAGGTTCGAGCCGTCGGTGTCGGTGTACTCGACGAGCGCGACCTCATCGGGAGACCACGCGCGGCCGGTCAGGGTGACACCTCGGCTCTTCGCCTCGAAGTCCCACCGATGTCGCGAGAACTCGGTGTCGGCCCGCAAGAGGCTCGCCGGCGTGCGAAACGTGTATTTGTGACCGTCCACGAAGACCACGAACGCCGAGAGCTTCGGCGTCACCAGGCTGCCGACCTTCGCACGGGCCGAGAGCCCCTCGAATGCCGCGTCCTCGTCATCGTCGAAGCAATTGCAGTGGCTCCACCCCCACGTCTGACCCGCGATGCGGCGGCCCTGAATATGACCGACCATGCCGGGCACGCCCTCGAATTCATAGACCTCATCGTCGTATTCGACCGTGCCGGAGACCCGCAGATCCATCAGGCAGTCGTCGTAGGTCGAGCCGACCAGGCCCCACCGCTCGAGTCCGTGCGGGATATATCGGAAGTTTCGGCCGCGGTCGTCGAAGCGCAGATCCCAGCGCACCCCGCCCGCCTCCCCGATGGCATTTGCCTCGTCGAGGTGGCCGTGCGCGTTGTGAAAGACCTGCGGGTGCCCCAGAAACCGGCCCTCCTCGTGGCCTCGGGGGACTGCCACCACATTCGCGGGCGCCAGCGAGTCTAGTGCGTGGACGTCTCGGCCGCCGACGGGCTCGTCGCCACGGAACAGCACCGCCCAGGTCGCCGCCTCGCGGACCGTGCCGTCGAGCGTCGTGTAGCGGAACCACAGCGCCCGCTCCGGGGCGATATCGACCTTACCGTACCAGACTTCGTAGTGCGGCCCGTCTCCGTCGTAGCGTTTCTCAAATCCCTCGATCATCTCTATCCCGACATCAGTTGCATTGTTTCGACATTCGTGGTTTAACTCACCCAGATAAGTAAGTACACACTCACATGCGAGCAGACAAGCTAATGGCGGATCGAGTCAACCTAGTGACAGGCGCAACTGGCTTTACCGGATCGTACGTGGTCAAGATCCTCGCCGAGCGCGGCGAGAAGGTGATCGCCACCGATCTCCCACATATGCTCGACAACGAGCACCATCGGGAGACGATGCGCAGCTATGGCGCCGATCTCGACCACCCGAACGTCGAGACGATCGCCGCCGATCTGCTGGATAAGAAGTCGCTCGAGCCCCTCTTCGAGCGCGACATCACCCATGTCTATCACGTGGCGTCGCTGTACGACTACAGCGCATCGCTCGACCGCCTCAGGCGCATCAACGTCGACGGCACGCGCAACTTCCTGGATCTGGCTCTGGAGGCAGATCTCGAGCGTTTCGTCCACTGGAGCACGTGCGGGGTCTTCGGCAAGCCGTTCACGGCGGCCGATGGCAAGAAGGTCAATGTTCCGTTCGACGAGACATCCTCGTCGCCCAGGACCACGCCCTACGGCACAGACGGCCCGGAGGGCACCTACCTGGTCAACGACTACTCGATCTCGAAGTGGGAACAGGAGCAGATGGTCTGGAAGGAGCATCGAGAGAACGGACTGCCGCTCACGGTCGTCCGCCCGGCTCCGATCTATGGCCCGGGTAGCAGCTACGGCCACGGCGGCATTATCCTTGCGATCGCGCACGGCCTGGTGCCGGGCATCCCCGCCGACTCGAAGAACTACATCACGACGTCGGTCCACGTGGCCGACATCGCTGGCTTCGCGGTCTACGCCTCGGATCTCGATGAAGCGCTCGGTGAGGACTACAACGTCGTCGACAACAGCATCATCTCGTACCACGAATTCCTGCACTATATCGCGCTTTTGACGGGCCGGTCGATGATCGACATCCCGCTGCTCAAGCTCAAGTCGATGCACCCGCTATTCGAGCGCGCCGCCAAGTTCTGGACCTTCCTGGAGCGCACGCTCGACGTCCCGAGGGTGCGCGTCTTCGAGATCCAGTCGGCCACCTACATCAGCTCGAGCTACTGGCTGAGCAACCGCAAGACGCTCGATGCGGGCTACGAGTACAAATACCCGGACGTGCGCGAGGGCCTCAAAGATACGGTCGCCTGGTTCCGCGAGCGCGGCTGGCTCACCGACAAAGAGAAGGTCTTCGTCGTCTCGCCTGGTGGATCGAAGGCGAGCTGACTGCCGGGTCGAACGAGTTCTACGTGTTCCCAAAGGGGACCAGCGCGCATCCCACTTGCGTCAGCTTTTCGTTCCCCGGAGCACCAGATGAGCTACCTCGACGTGCTCATACTCTTTATCTTGCCGCTGTTGGCCGCGGCGCTGCGCTGGTGGCTCGTCGACGACGCGAGCACGCCGGAAGCCACGTCACGGCGAGCGGGGTCGGAGGCGCTAGTCGCGCTCGTGGTCATCGCGAATCTGTGGACGACGCCGTGGGACAACTTGATGGTCGTCGAGCATGTATGGACCTACGATCCCGACGTGGTGCTCGGCCACATCTGGCACATACCGCTCGAAGAACAACTCTTCTTCTCGCTTCAGACCCTCCTGACGGGCGCATTCACACTGATGCTGACTCGTGGAGAGCTCGGGAACCCGGCTCGATCAGACGCCGGCATCCGTGTCTTCTGGCTTACCATCCTGATGGTCGTTATCGCCACGGCGACCGGGGTGATCGCGCACCGCAACGCGTTTTATGCATCCACGATGCTGGTGTGGTTCGGCCTCCCCGTCGCGATTCAGTGGTTCTACGGCGCCGACATCATCTGGCAGCACCGCCGCATCGCCCTTCCGGCCGTCCTTGTTCCCACCGTCTATCTCTGCGCGCTGGACCGCATGGCGATCGGCGCGGGGGTCTGGGACATCAACGACGCGACGTCGATCGGCTTCGATCCGCTGGGTCTGCCCATCGAAGAGATCGTCTTCTTCACGCTCACCAACGTCCTCGTCGTGCAGGGCGTGCTCCTCTACATCCATGTGAGGCAACATGGCTGGCGCAGCACGACATAGCGGATCGGCCACGCGTTGGGCGGCCCAGCTCGGGCCTCCGCTCGTCGTCGCAGCCGCATTGGCGGCGAGCCCGTTGCTCGAGGCCAGTGTCGCCGACTGGCACTACGTGCCGTTCGCGGTGAGCCTGCTGGTCTTCGGGCTGCCCCACGGCGCGGTCGACCACCTGGTCATGGCCGACCTCGCCGGCGTCGAGTGGTGGTCCTGGAGAGGGCTCGCGGCCATATTGGGCTACCTGGTGCTGGCCGGGCTCGTCTTTGCTCTATGGTTCGTCGCGCCAGTGGCCACGTTCGTCTTCTTCATCGCGATGACCTGGTATCACTGGGGGCAAGGAGAGGTCTGGTTCATGGCGGCCCAGCATCGAGGCCAACCGCGATCGCCACAGCTGCGGGCGCTTGGCCTCGTCGTGCGCGGTGCCCTTCCCATGCTGCTGCCGTTCATTGCGTTTCCCGAGGTCTACCTGGGCGTGGCCGACCAACTCGCAGCGCTCTTTGGCTACGATAGCGCGCGGGCACTGCGCATCTTCGCCACCTGGCAGGCACGCGGCGCACTCGGTGCGGTATTCCTCGCGTTCGCCGGGGCGTACCTGATCCTAGCGTGGCGCCGCGCCCCAAATCACACCGCGTGGTTGGTAGACGCGGGTGAGGTGTCATTGCTCACCGCGTTCTTTCTGATGGTCCCGCCGATACTATCCGTCGGTCTGTTCTTCTGTCTGTGGCACGCGCCGAGGCATCTGATCAGGCTGGCCGCCGAACTCGGTCACGCCGACGAGAAGCGCGCGGTCGACTGGCGTGGACTGGCTCAGATCCTGACCCGCTCAATCCCGCTGACCGTGGTCTCACTGGCGGTGTTGGCAGGCATTTCCTGGTGGCTGGACGTCAGTCCATCCGACCCGGGACGCTCGCTGGCGGTCTACCTCGCGCTGATCGCGGCCGTGACGTTCCCGCACGTGCTGGTCGTCACGGCGATGGACGTCCGAGCCAGGTTATTTAGTTCCCATACGGAACTATTTAATGCCGACCCTTGAAGTTCTTCATGAGCGCAGTTGCACCGAGCTTCTCCATCAACATGTCGACGGTCGATGTCGGCAGGAGCGCCCGCATCAGCGGCGTGAGCTTCACCATCGACGGCTCGCGCACATAGAGCTTGTTGTCCTCGACCGCCTCGATGACCTTATCGGCCACGAAGTCCGGCTTCAGAAGTGGCGTAAGAAATGGCGCATCGGCGCCCTCGAACATGCCGGTGTCCACCAGGCTCGGGCAGATGATGCTGACGCCCACGTGGTCCTGTCCGGCGTCCTTGAGCTCCTGGCGAATTGCCTCACTGAGTCCAATCACGAACCACTTGCTCGCGCAGTAGACGGCCTGCAGCGGCACCCCGATCATCCCGGCGGCGCTGGCCATCTGGACCAGGTGCGTGTCGCGTCCGGCCTTGAGATCCGGCAGGAACTCCTTGGTCATCCAGTGGACCGCGCCCATGTTGACGTCCATCGTCACCTGGTCGAGTTGGGGGTCGATATCTTCGTAGACCCCACCGGCGACCACGCCGGCGTTATTGACGAGGATGTCGACGCGACCGAACTGCTCGAGCACGTCCTTGCGTAGCTGGACGACGTTTTCGCGCTCGGAGAGATCACAGACGAAGGAGGCGACGTTGAACCCGCGCGCCTCGAAGTCCTCGTGCGTCTCCTGGAGGTGCTTCTCGTCGATGTCGACCAGCGCCACGGACGCGCCGCGGTCGGCGAATTTCTCGGCCATGAGTCGGCCCATGCCCTGGGCAGCGCCGGTTACGAGTACTCTGCTGTCACGAATTTCGGTCATAGCTGGATTTGATGGGTACGCTGCACGGTCGCAGCCGATAGGATTTATGTAAGTGATCACTCACGGGCAGGCTAGCCGAAATACCGACGCGAGCAAAGCCTCGATCCGGAAGTCGCCGACGCCGAAAATTTTGCCGGCGAGCCGATCGCGGGATATGCTCCACCGCGAACCTTCGAGCACCCCACGGCCAGACCATGCGGCGGATCCCAAAGCGGCTTTACTATTTTATCGAGAGCATCTTCGTCCGTGGCACGGGCTATCAGCTGATCGTGGTTGCGCTGGTCCTCGCGCTGCTCGCTGTCGCGGGCGGCACCATCGTATACGCGGCGAGCCCGAGCTTCGAGGATTACCCGCGGGCGGTGTGGTGGGCGTTCCTCAGGCTCACCGACACGGGGTATCTCGGCGACGACGAGGGGACGCTCGCACGCGCCGTGTCGACCGTTCTGACGGTCTCGGGGGCGGTGATTTTCCTGGGCGCGATGATCGCGATCCTGAGCAACTGGATGAACCGCTTCATGACGAACCTCGCGTCGGGTCTGAGCCAGATCTTCGAAGAGGAACACATTCTGATCCTGGGCTGGCACCCTCGCCTGCACGCGATTATCGAGGAAGTCGTCCGGTCGAAGGAGCGCGTCAAGATGCGACTGGGGCGCGTGAGACTGCCGGCCATCGCGGTGCTCGTGGACGACTTCGAGCCGGAGATGCTCACCGAGCTCAAGCAAAAGCTCGAGCCGGACGTCAGACACAACGTGCGTTTGCTGATGCGCTCGGGCAATCCGCTCGAGGCCGAGAGCCTCGCGCGCGTCGATTACACCCGCGCCTCCTCGATCATCCTGTTGTCGGATCCCTATCAGGCGAAAAAGCGCCACTTTGCCGACATCACGCTGGTCAAGACGCTGCTGTCGATGAAGGCGCACGCCGGCGACGTGAACGAGGACGAATTGCCCAATGTGGTCATCGAGATCAACAGCCCGGCCAACAAGCAACTCGCCGAGTCAGCCGGCTGGAGACATCACACCGAGGCGATCGCCTCCGAAGAATTCATCAGCCGCCTGTTCAACCAGGCGATGCGCCACCCGGGCATCTCGATTATCTACTCGCACCTGCTCACGGATACCTACGGGGAGTCGCTCTTCCTCAGGCGCGTCGACCAGCTAGGCCTGCAGGGCGAGACGCTCCGGCAGGTCATCCACAAATTTCGGGACGCCATCCCGGTGGGGTTTCTGAAGGCGCGCGCCAGCAAGTTTTCCTCGGAGGATCGCCTGCGCATCCTCGATCTCGACGAGCCGATGGAGGGCGACGACGAGATCATCTGTGTGGCTCCGTCGATTCGCTCGATCACCGAGGGCTTCGAGGCCGGCCGGGAGTTGCCGCCGGGACATACGGCGCCAGACGGCCTCGATGCCGTCTCCGAGTTGAGCAACGCTCCAGCGACTCACCGCGTCATGATCATCGGCTGGAGCCACCTGGTTCGTCCACTGTTGACCGAGATGGGGCTGTACGCGCGGGATTCATACGAGGTGCTGATCGTCTCCGAGCGGGACGCGTCCGACGTCCTCTCCGACATCGAGGGTCTCGTCGAGCGATTCGACAATCTCGATATCGAGGCTCACCAGTCCGGCCTGAACCGGCCCGACGAAATTCGCGCCGTTCGCCCGGAGCGCTTCGATCGGATCATGCTGCTGAGCCCCTCGTTTATCGACGACCCGCTGGTGGCGGACGCCGAGACGGTCATGGCGTACGTGCTCGTCCAGCGCGACCTCCAGGCCCACGGACCCGACGGAGGCGTACCGGCGGTCATCGAGCTCAACGACGAGGACAACCATCCGCTGCTCGATCTCTACGAGGGATGCGACGTCATCGTCACCCAGGAGATCATCAGCCACCTCCTCTCCCAGATCGCCGTGCGGCGTGCGCTGGCGTGGATTTACGAGGAGCTGTTCACGTACGGAGGCACGGACGTCCAGTTGCGTCGGTTCTCCGCTCTGTTCTCGGGCGGTGACCTCAACGCCCTGACCTTCGATGACATTCAGACGACCTGTCTTCGCAAGGGATTGATCTGCGTGGGAGTCGTGCTCGAGAAAGCCTCGGGCCCATTCGACGCTGGCACCCACCTCAATCCAGACAAGGCCGCCTCCTTCTCGCCGCGGCCCCAGGACCAAATCGTGGTCTTCGAGGGGAAGTGAGCGCCGCCCTCGCCATCGATTCACCTCCGGCAAACACAGCGGTGTCGTCTCTGTAGCTTTTTGAAAAAAATGCAAAACGCCATTCGGTCCTCGACCCTACGTTCGCGGGCTGTTCCCTGGCCGAGCGCGAAGCCCGGAGCGACCGCGAACCCCTGCCTCAAGCCCTCTCGAGGCACCATTAATTGAAACTGAAACTGAATTTCATTTACATAAACGTATAAGTGATAATGAATTTCAATTACACCTAACATCGCACCAATTAAACCTACAACTTAACACTTGACCGTGTCGTCACGTTGTCTATTCTCCGACTGTACAGGCTAGAGACCAACGACAATAAATACCGGAGATATACGATGAGCGCAGACATGGACGAATTTCTCGATCGACTCAACAACGCGATGGCGTGGGAACTCGCCGGCGTTATCCAGTACATGCAGCACGGTGTGATGGTCACGGGGCCGCACCGCGAGTACCTCACGGAGTTCTTCCACGAGGGAAGCGAGGAAGCGCGCGACCACGCCGAGCTCGTCGGCAATAAGGTCGCCGCGCTGGGTGGCATCCCGACCGTCGAGCCGCAGAAAATCCGCCAGGCGGGTGACCCGCAGGGCATGCTCGAAGCCGCGCTGGCGCTGGAGGAAGACGCGCTGGCCGCATGGGAGCACGCCTACGAGGTCGCCGATGTCTCCAACCAGGGCACCGTGTTCTGGATCGAGGAGCATATCGCCGAAGAGCAAGAGCACGTCGACGAGCTGCGCAAGATGACCAAGAAGGTCAGCTTCGCAGACGCTGAATTCGGCGGCGGCGCGAAGCAGAGCGGCTGAGCATGCTCGCATTCGCTTCGCTCGGCTCGCGAGGGTTGAGCGGTCAGCGGTCGAGCGGTTCGCTCCTTCGAGCGATACAACCCGAAATAAAGAAGCCCCCGTCGCAGCTCGCGACGGGGGCTTCTTTATTTGACGGGGTTTATTTGGCCTGGATATCGGCGCGCCCAAGGCCACGGAACCGTTGAGATGCTCACGTCACTTTCTCGGGGCCTCTTCAGGGGCGCGATCGCCCGCTCCAACATCGTCTTCCGGTGTGCGCGGCGCGGGCGGGCCACGGCGCTCGAGTTGACGGTAGCGCTCGAAGAGCTCGAGTTGACGATGGTCGAGCGAGACGTCACGGCCCTGGATGTAGAGCTTCTCGACGTCGGTCGACAGCTCGAAGGGGTCGCCCGACCAGACCACGATATTCGCGACCTTTCCCGGGTCGAGGCTACCGTAATCCGCCTGGCGACCGGCTGCCGTTGCGGCCGAAAGCGTCACCGCCTCGAGCGCACTGGCGTGCGGCAGCCCCGCGCGTACCGCGTTTCCGGCATACTGCCGCAAGTTCCGAACGTTGTGCGAGTCGAACGTCGACAAGACCACCGTCACACCAGCGTCTGCCAGCAGCGCCGCGTTGTCCTCGCGGGCGCCCAGCGACTCGAATCGCGACGGCAGGTTCGCCGTGGGATCGACGATGACCGGCACGTTCCGCTCGGCGAGGAGGTCGCGGACCATCCATGCCTCAGCGCCGCCGACGATGACGGGGTCCAGGCCCATGTCGTCGGCGAGCGAGAGCACCGCGCGGATGTCGCTCGCCCGATGGGCGCGAAAGAATACCGGCAGCGTTCCATCGAGCGTCGTCGCCAATGCCTCGAGGTCCAGCCGGCTCGCGGCCAGCTTGCGGGCCTGATTCGCGTCGTAGCCCTCTCGATTCTCGCGGTAAAACTCCACGTCGTCGTACAGCTCTCGCAGGCCCTCCATCGCACCGCCACGCGAGCCACCGGTCGCGCTCGCAGCGGCCTCTCCGTACTCGATATGCATCGCGACTGGCCCGCCGACGATCTGCCCGAAGACCGGTCGCCCTCCGGCGGGCGCTCCGAGATCGACCCAGGCAGACTGCCCCGAGACGAGTCCTCCACGAGGGTTCGCAACCAGCGACGTGACTCCGCCGACGCGGTTGATGGGAATCGACGTGCTATTCGGGTTGAACGCATCCGAGGCTCGAAACGCCGCTCGAATCGGGTCTTCACCGCCGGGATCGACGTCTCTCGTGCCTTTTGCGGCCCAGATCTCGACGAGGCCCAGCGACGAGCGTGTCTCGACGAGCCCCGGCGTCACGATCTTGCCGCTGACATCGACGACATCGGCGCCCTCGGGGAACGAGACCGCATCGGCCTCGCCGACCGCGTCGATTCGACCATCGGTGCCGATGACGACCACGCCGTCTTCGATAATCCCTCCGGAGACGGTGTGAACCTCGCCCCCCTCGAGCACGGTCTGCGCGGACGCGTTGCCGGCTCCCAACGCCAGAAACGCGAGGATTGCGGCGACAAATGTCATGCTGGTGATAAGCGAGCGCTTCATTACTGGCCCTC
Organism: Myxococcota bacterium; assembly: GCA_051747295.1. GTDB lineage: Bacteria > Myxococcota_A > Bradymonadia > Bradymonadales > Bradymonadaceae > JBNJFZ01. Next base: position 11,502 of record JBNJFZ010000040.1, on the reverse strand, counting down.
CTCGTCAGACTTCGGCAACTGTGAGACCTCGAAGTCGCTCCACGGCTGCGGGTTTTGCTCCCGATCGTACTCGCGCACGCCCTCGACCCAGACCTTCTCGGCACGGGCATAGACGCTGAACGGATGGTGCGACCAGAGCACGACGTCGGCGCGCTTTCCCTGCTCGAGCGTGCCGGTCATCTCCTCGATACCGAGCGCCCAGGCGGCATTGTAGGTAATCCACCGCAGCGCCTCGTCGTCGGTGACCTCCATACCCGCGTGTCGGGCTCGCCACATCGCTTTGGCAGCCTCCTGATTGAGCCGCTGGATGCCGTACGCCGAATCGGAGTGGATCACCGCGGGCGCGCCGGCCTCGCTGACCAGCGCCGCATTCTGCGGGATGGCGTCGTGCGCCTCGATCTTGAAGCCCCACCAATCGGCCCAGGTCGACACGCTGACGTTCCACTCGGCGAGCACGTCGCGAATCTTGTAGGCCTCGACGGCGTGGTGGAAGGAGCGGACATCGAACCCGTACTCGTCGGCGAGCTGCAGGATCTGGATCATCTCGTCGGCGCGGTAGCAGTGCACGTGGACCAGGACATCGCCGGTCAACACGCCCATCAGGGTCTCCATCCCGAAGTCGCGAGCCGGCTCCTTGGGCTCGGTCATCGGGTCCTGCTTCTCGGACGCCTCCCAGCCCGCTTTGCGCTCGCGGTAGTCGCGATACGTGTCCAGCGCCTCTCTGGCTTTTTGAAAGGTCTGGCGAAACACTGCCATGCTCCCCATCCGGGTCGACGGCTTCTGCCCGCGCGAGCCGTAGACGCGCTTGGGGTTCTCTCCGCACGCCATCTTCAGCCCCGGAGGCGCCTGCGGAAAGCGCATCGCCTCGGTCGAGATGCCCGGGTGCATCTGCAGGGTCACCGCGCGGCCCCCGATGAGGTTGGCCGAGCCAGGCAGGATTTGCAGCGACGTGATGCCGCCGGCCAGGGCCTTCTGGAAGCCGGGGTCCTGCGGCCACACGCCGTGCGCGGCGGACACGTCGGGCGTGGTCGGCGCGGTCATCTCGTTGCCGTCCATGTGGGCGGCGACGTGCGGCGTGGGGTAGACGCCGAGGTGCGAGTGTGTGTCGATGATGCCCGGTGTCACGAATTTGTCGGTTCCGTCCACGACCGCCGCACCGTCGGGGGCATCGAGCTCGCCGGCGGAGATGGCGACGATCCTGCCGTCCTCGAGCAGCACCGAGCCGCCGTCGATGATGTCGCCCGCAGCGGTCATGACCGTCGCGTTCTCGATCAGGACCGTCTCGGGCTCCACTGACACCGGCGACAGATCTCGCGCGCTTCGGTCGATGTCCCTCGACCAATCGAGCTCGACTTCGGCTGGCTCATCGGTTGGCTGCTCACCTGTCGACGCACAACCAACCACGAGGGCGATGGCGAAAAATACGCTCCACTCGAACCTCATTTCAAACCTCCCGTAGCTCGATCTGCAGTAGCAAGTCCTCGTCGCCCGCCCCGAGTGACACCGCGAAGTCGACGTCCAGTGGCGACTCCGCCAACAGCCCCTCGACCAACCCGGCGACCTCGTCGGCGAGTGCACGGCCGAGCTCCGGTTGGCGCCGTGCTCCGCGCAGGGCCACGTAGATCATGCCGGGGTCTCCGGCGTCGACGCGCACGTCTTCTCCTTCGTAGCGCGGGTACTCGGCCCGAAACTCGGTCGCGATGCGCTCGGAGAGCTCCTTTAAATCGATATCTTCACTCATAGTGTGGCCTCGTCTGACCCGTCGGGACGCAAATCTGGTACTCCACGCGCACGGATTTCTCAACCGCGAGACTCCTTGCACGGCGCTCGCACCAACCCGGTTCCCCGGCCTACGACGCATTGCTCCACGAATCTACATTCCCGTAGGTTGGCCTTTCTAACCTCATATTGATAATCTGGCAGACGACAACAAACCCTAAATGTGAATTTCCACATGTACAGTCGCGGTTTTCTCTTCCTCATCTGCAGCCTGACACTGGCTGGTGGGTGTATTTTTGCACCCGTGTCCTCGAATAACGGTGCAGAAGATACGAGCGACACGACCGAGACCGGCCAGGGAGATGCTTCCGACTCAGGCGACACATCCGATACAGGTGACACGTCCGACGCGATGGATACCGACGTGGAGCCCGACGCCGTCATCGATCCGCCCTGCGAAGACTGCGTGGGGACCTGGGCCGGCACGGGCGTTCGAGGTGCCCAGGGCGGCGCGCTCCAGGAAGCGCTCTTCGACTCGCTGGTCGACATCGCGGTCGACGAGAACCAGACGGTCTACCTGGCGGACTCGCGCGGCCATCGCATCTGGCGGGCACAAGACGGCACGGTCGAAGCGATCGCCGGAAACGGAGAGTGTAGCGCGTCCGCGGACGCCGGCGCACAAGAAGGGGAGATCTGCAATCCCCGAGGACTCCATCACGTCCGAGAAAAGAAGCTCTATGTCGCCGAGTGTGACACGAACATGATTCGCAGCATCGACGACCGCCTCGTGTCTCCCGTCGCCGGCTCGTCTGACCCGGATGCTCCATGGGAAGGCACACCGTTGGAGGCGCGCCTGGACTGTCCGGCCGACGTAGTGACCGACGATGACAACGTGATTTATATCGCGGGCAATGAATCGAACCGCATCCACGAGGTCTCCGACGGTCGCATGCGCATCCTGGCCGGGGGTGACCCCGGATTCCAAAACGATCGCGACCCCAGCAACGTCCGGTTCCGCAATCCGACGGGACTCGCCCACGATTCGGTCGACAACCGGCTCTTCGTCCTCGATCGCGGCAACCACTGCGTGCGCGAGATCACACTCTCGGAGGCGGATCGGGGTGAAACCACGACCTTCGCGGGGAATTGCGGCGAGTCGGGACAAACCGAGGCGGGGCCGGCCCAGTCGGTGTACTTCGAGAACTTGCACGGGCTCGAGCTGGTCGATCGCACGCTCTATCTCTTCTCGCGACACCGGCTCTTCAGCATCGATCTGGCCAGCGGAGAGGTCAGCGTCCAACCGGTGACCGGCCTCGATTCCGTCGCGTTTCACGCCGACGGCCCGCGCAGCGAGGCCAAGCTGCACGACCCGCGGGCGATCGCGCCCTACGTCGACTCGGAGTCCCGCGATAGCTTTCTGATCGTCGAGAACACGGGCCGTACGGTCCGAAAGTGGAAGCATATCGATCCGGCCGATTCGCGACCGGGGGTCCCGGGTGCCGGCCCGAGCGTAGAGACCGAGATCGGCACGGGGCTACGCGGCGATACGCTCCAGCCACCGTCCGAAGCACGGTTTTCCGCCCCCTTCGACATCGTGCCCTACCAGGGCGGCCATCTGGTCGCCGACCGCCTCAACCACCGGGTCCTCGAGTTCATCGGTGGCCAACTCGTGGTCTTCGCCGGAAGCGGACAATGCGAGACCCTGGACGAGGGCAGCGTGCCGTCCGACCTGGCCAGCTTCTGCGAGCCCATCGACCTCCACGTCGACGGCGAGGTGGTCTACGTGGTCGACCGGGGCCATCACGCCCTGCGCAAGATCGAAGCCGGAAGCGTCAGCACGGTCGCCGGCGGCATCGAGTTCGGGACGCAGCGGTGGGACAACGCGGACTGGGAGGGCGATCCGCTCGACTCGAAGCTCAAATATCCCGAAGGCGTCACCATGGACGATGCCGGAAATATCTATATCGCGGGCGGAGCCAGCCACGCGATACATCGCCTCAACGCCGCCGGCGACGAGGTCGCACTCTACACGCGAAAGCAAGAGGATCCCGGCTACCAGGATGACAACCGCGGTAACGCAAAATTCCGATTCCCGAGCGAGATCATCCACGTCGAGGGCAACCTCTTGATCGCCGATTACGGCAATCACTGCATCCGGCAGATACAGGGGAATGACGTCACCACCGCGATCGGGGAGTGTGGTACGCCGGGGGCGCTCGGAGGAGCGCCGGCCGATGCACGCCTGCGGTGGCCACTCGGACTGCTCTCCGAGGACGTCGACCGCGACGGAGATCTCGACCTGATCATCGCTGACGCGGTCGGGCTGAGCATGGTCGATGGAGACCCGGCAAGCGTCGAGCGGCTCGGCGCGACCTGGCAGGGCTGGCGAGACGGCGCGCTGGACCTCACGGGCTTGACGCGACCTTCATCGGTAGCCTTCGCGGCGCCCGGCCAGCTGCTGATCACCGAGCCGGACGGGGACCGAATCAGGCGAATTACGATCCCCTGATTCTATCGTCACCGGCCCCAAAGCGCTCAGAACCCGAGAAGGCGCGCTACAACGACGAATCGGCGTTCTGGGCAGCCGCCGAGCAGCGCAGACAGCCGATGTTCATGGACGCGGTATTCGCGATTGCACGGTAGCCGTCAGAGCCGCCGCGCCTCCACCACCATCTGAAAGTGGTGGGGTTCGAGTGGTTCTCCGAGGAAGTCGCCGGTGACCGACTCGAGCTGCAACCCGGCGGCCGCCAGGGATTCCTGGAGGTCGCCGGGCAACAAAAAGCGCTGAGGGATATGACATTGGACGGCCTCACTGGTGCCGTCATCGTTGTGGAATCGGTAGATATAGTCGGCGTTGAAGCGCCGGCGGGGCACATCGTAAGAGCTGTGCTCGATGACCTCGATCGACTGACCGTCGAGCTCGAAGGTTCCGATGACATCGTAGTCGACGCCGCCTTCGCGCCGCATCTCGCGGAGCATCTGCGGGCTGACGTGATACCCGTCGAAGAGCAGCATGCCGCCCTCGGCCAGGTGACGTTCGACGGCGGTCAGACAAGCGTGGAGGTCGTCGTCGGTGAGCAGATTGTAGAGGCTATTGTAGGGGATGATGATGCGCTCGAAGCGCGCGTCGAAGTCGAACTCGCGCATGTCCCCGACGGTGAACGCGGCGCCCGGCACCTCGTCGCGGGCCGCCTCGATCATGCCGGGGTTGATGTCGAGGCCGACGACCTCGTCGACCACCGATACGAGCTCGCGGGTGACGCGCCCCCAACCACAACCCAGCTCGAGGACGGCTCTCGCCCCGTAACACTGCTCGCGGTAGTAGTCCGAGTCGCCGGGGGTGCCGACGTGGATGAGTCGATAGAGTGAGGGATCGTAATCGTAGAGCGAGTGAGGAACGTCTGTCATTGCTCCACTCTTTTACCGCTCCACGGGGAGGCCGCGAGGGTTGGACGGTACGCAAAACCAGAATATACAGCCGGTCGGATCACCGTGTTCATAACCGACGATGCCGCCGTGAGCGTCGACGGCGGCGCGCACGTACGATAGGCCATCACCGCGGCGAGGGCCAGGCGCTCCAGAGTCGATGAGGGTGTCTCGAGACACGCCCTCGTCGAAGACGCGATCGCCCAGTTGCTTGCTGGGCCCCGGGCCCCGGTCGTGGACGCGGACCGTCAACCAGTCTCCGTCGGACTGGAACTCCACATGGATGTCGGTGCCGACCGGCGAATAGGATACGCCGTTGTCGATGAGGTTCTCGAGCACGCGCCGGAGCACGCCCAGGTCCGCCCGGAGCTCGAATCCGTCCGTGCGGTCCTCCACCGAGAGCGTGCGGTTCTGCGCTTCGAAGCGGTGATCGAACTTCTCGCGGACCGTCCCGACGAGCGCGCTCGGGCAAAAGGTCTCGGGCATCAGATCGAAACCGCTCCGTGTCTCGCCGAGGTTACGGAAGTTGATCGCCATCTGTTTGGCCATATCGAAAGACGCGGCGACACTGGCTACCGCATCTTCGAACGTCATGCGTTGCTCCGGATCGACCCGCCAGTTGGCCTCGGCGGCGCTTCGCTCCAACCCGGCGAGTTCTTCGAGCATCATCCGACTGGAGGCCTCCCACAGTTCTTGCAACTCGCCGGCACGGTCGTCTGCAATCGCCCCGTTCTGACGATGCCCCTCGACTTGCATGGCGAGGCGCCGCAGTTCGAGGTGTTCTTCGAGGCGCTCGGCCAGCATTTTCAGGTGGGCGCACTCCTGCTGAGTGAAGCGGCGAGCCGTCCAGTCGAGCACGATCAGCGTGCCGATATAGCTGCCGTTGTAGGCCCTGATGGGCATCCCGGCGTAGGCTCGGACGCCGACTTCCTGCGTGACCAGCGGGTTGTCCTTGAAGCGCGGATCACGCCGAGCGTCCGAGACGACGAGCGGCTCGCCGGTGGTGATCGCGTGGTTGCAAAAGGCGAATTCTCTGGGCGTTTGGCGGGCATCGCCGCCGTCCACGGCCTTAAACCACTGGCGGCTCTCATCGAGCAGACAGAATCCGGCAACGGGCACATCGAGGACGCGTCGGGCAACCTGAACCAGGCGCTCGAACGGCTCTTCGGGAGGCGTATCGAGCAGGTGGTACGCGTGCAACGCTTCGAGTCGCTCCAGCTCGTTGTCGGGACGAGGGTAATTCATCACAGAGTTTGCCGAGGTCAGTTCCTTGAGGTCAACGTGCCACGAACGCCTGTCGACTGTCGACATGTCCGGGGGACTGTCGGGTCTACATGTCTAGGATGCAACAACCCTGCGATTCATTTCACCGAACGGTCGAATTTCTCATCGAGGCTATCAGTTATAGTGACACATATTCCATGCTCTGTTAGCATCGATTTTACCGAGTGGTATAAATCTGACTCATGAAGTGCGAGAGCGTCGACGGCCAGTTCCGAACGAGCTGGCCGCCCGATGGCCCCATTAGCTCTGTCTGCAAAGATCAGGAGCGCCGCGATGGCCGACACCGACGAGAGCGTCGACACAATCGAACGTGAGAGAGCCGCGAGGCGTGCGGCCGAGGCACGCGTTCGGGAACTCGAGACCGAGATCGCGCAACGACAGTCGGGAGCCGCGCGTTTCGCCGAGGTGATGGAGAACGCCGCGGACCTCATCCAGTGCATCGAAGCGGACGGGGCGTATCTGTACGCAAATCGAAGCTGGCGCGAGACGCTGGGCTATACGCAGGACGAGCTCGACGGGCTCACGCTCTTCGACGTCGTGCCGCCCGAGCATCACGAGTTGTGCGAGCGGATGCTCGAACAGGTCTTCGAGGGAAAGCGTGTCGGACCAGTCGAGCTGAGCTTTCAAACCAGGTCGGGAGATCGCCTGCTGGTCGAGGGCGTGCTCAACGCGCGGCTCGACGAGCAGCCGGAGTGGATCCGGGGCGTCTTCCGGGATGTGACGGACCGCCGGCATACGGAGAAGGCCAAAAACGAGTTCGTCTCCTCCTTCTCGCGTACTCTGCGCTCGCCGCTGGAGTCGATCCGCTCGGCGGTCGAGTCGCTCGATGACAGCATCGCCCGAGAGCTCTCCCAGAAGGCCCAGAACCTGCTCGACCTCGCCGAGCACGGCAACTCGGCGCTGGATCGCATGCTCGAGGAGATCTTCGAATTCGAGAAGATTCGCTCGGGGCTGGTCTCTCTGGATCTCGACGAGATGGATATGACCGGCGTCGTCCGGCAAGTCGTGGACGCTCGCCAGAAGATGGCCACCCGATTCGATGTGGCGTTGACGTTCGAGACCGGCCTCGAGCGCGGGTTGGTCTTCGGCGACCGTGACCGACTCGCCACCGCGGTCGACCACCTCATCAAGATCGCCATCGCGGCCTCGGACACCGGTGGAAGCGTCCGCGTCAGGCTCGATGGCGACGAAGACGCGGTGCAAGTCAGCGTCACTGACGAGGGACCGCTGGAGACGAGCATCGACTCCGAGCGGGATTCGCTGACGCTCGTCTCCCGAGGCGTCGCGACGGAAGAACGCGGCTGGCGCGCGACCGGCCTGGAGTACAGCGTCGCGGGCTCGATCATCGAAGCTCACGGAGGAAAACTCACGGTCCTGGACACCGACGACGGCACGGTCGCGTCCGTCGAGCTGCAGCTCGTCGAGCCGCCGATCGAGTTCGTCGCTCCGAAGCGCCCGCGCGTGCTGGTCTGTGAAGACGACAAGAGCTGCGCTCGGCTGCTCGAGCGGCTCCTGAAAGCCGGGGGCTACGACGTGGATGTCGCTGCGACTGCGACCGAGGCGCAATCTCAGTTGTGCGAGCACGACTACGCGGCGATGACCCTGGACCTGTTATTGCCGGACCGCGACGGGGCGGAGCTGCTCCACGAGATTCGCCAGCGACGGTCTGACATCCCGGTCGTCGTGGTCTCGGCGTCCGCGGACGCCGAGCGCGAGAACCTGTCGGGCAATGCCGCCAATGTGGTCGACTGGCTGAGCAAACCCTTTGATGTCCAGTCGCTGCGCCGTGCGGTCGAGACCGCGGTCGACCGCTCCGCGCGCGACCTCCCGCGAATCCTGCACGTCGAGGACGACCTGGATTTTCGCGACATGATCGGCGGCGTCCTCGAGGGTGTGGCGGTCGTCTCACACGTCTCCACCCTGACGGATGCACGTGCGGAGCTGCAACAGCACGAAGACTTCGACCTGGTCCTGCTCGATCTCATGCTGCCCGATGGACTCGGCGCGGAGTTATTGCCGTTTCTTAACCGGCCGAAGGGCCGATCCATCCCGGTGGTCATCATCTCATCGGGCGACGCGACCGAAGCGCTGGGCGCCCATGTCTCGGCGACGCTGGTCAAATCTCAGACGACCGAAGAGCAGTTGCTCGAGACGATCTCGGCCCACCTCGACGACGCCAAGCCGCGCGTTCGCTAGCCAGCGAGCCGCGCATTCGCTATCCAGCGATACGTGCGCCCTCGATCAACCGACCTGCAACACACACATTCATGACAAAAGAATACGTCGGAAAGCTCTTTCACCATCTCGAATCCCCCTCCGACGAGATCGCATTCGAACTCGGTGACGACGCGTTGACCTGGTCGGAGCTCGACATGCGCTCGCGCCGCTATGCCGCCGGACTTCGGGAGCTCGGCCTCGAGCAGGGAGACCGAGTCGCTGCGATCCTGGAGACCTCGCTGGACATGGTCGTTGCGCTGCTCGGCCACTACCGGCTGGGCCTGGTCCACGTGCCGGTCAACACGCAGTACCGTGAGGTAGAGGTCGCCCACATCCTGGCCGACTCGGAGGCAAGAGCCGTGATCACCGACCGGGGAACGCCGTCCGATGAGGTGGTAGACGCCCTCGATCTGCCAGACACGCTCGACCACCGCATCGTGATCGGAGGCGCGGAGGGCGCCCTCTCGTTCGACGGCCTCTGCGAGGCGCAGCCACTGCTCGGCGAGCCGCCGTGCGAGGACGACGACCTCGCGCTCTTTATCTACACATCGGGGACGACCGGCAAGAGCAAGGGGGTGATGCACACCTACCGCTCGGTCCTGTCGAATATCGACAACCTCACCAGCCACTGGCGGTGGACCCAGGACGACCACCAGGTGCTCGCCCTGCCCTTATTCCACGTGCACGGGCTGTGCATCGGCGTCCACGGCACGCTGCTTCGCGGCTGCAGGACCGAGTTGCACGCCCACTTCGACGCGACCGCCGTCGCCGAGGCGATCGGTGCCGGGGGCACGATCTTTATGGGCGTGCCGACCATGCACACGCGACTGCTTCGACTGATGGAAGAACACCCGGCGATGGCCGAGAAGCTAAAGACGGCGCGCCTGTTCACCTCGGGCTCGGCGGCGCTGCCCGTCCAGGTCTTCGAGGGCTACGAAAAGCACACCGGCCAGCGCATCCTCGAGCGCTACGGCATGAGCGAGACCATGCTCACCATCTCGAACCCCTACGACGGTGAGCGGAGGGCGGGCACCGTCGGATTCGCGGTGCCGGGCTGCGAGATTCGAATCGTCGACGAGGACTTCGAGGACGTCGACACCGAGGAGGTCGGCCAGATTCTGGTGCGTGGCGACAGCGTCATGCGCGGCTATTGGAAGCAGCCCGAGCGCACCGAAGACGCGTTCCACAACGGCTGGTTCATCACCGGCGACGTCGCTCGCCGCGACGAGGACGGGTATATCGCCATCGTCGGGCGCATGTCCGTCGACATCATCAAGTCCGGCGGCTACAAGATCTCGGCCCGCGAGATCGAAGAGGTCCTGCTGGACCATCCGTCGATCGAAGATATTGGCGTGGTCGGAGTCCCGGACGAGGAGTGGGGCGAGCGCATCGCGGCAGCCGTGATCCTCAGAGATGGGCACGAAAACCCGGGGGAAGCAGCGCTGCTCGACGACTTGCAGGCATTCGCAAGCGAGGCGCTCGCGTCGTATAAGAAGATCCGCGAGGCCATCGTCCTGGACGAATTGCCCAGAAACGCGCTCGGAAAGGTGCAGAAACACCGTATTGTCGAACAACTTGAAGGACGTAGTTAGATGTATCGAACAAATCGCTTCGTGCGCGCCTCCGACGGCACGCACATCGCCTACCGCGTCGACGGCGAGGGCCCGGCGCTGGTGTACGTAAACGGATTTGCCTGTACGGACTCGTACTGGGTGTATTTGCACGAGCGGTTCAAATCCCGCTCGAAACAGGTCGTCTGGGACTTCAAGGGCCACGGCAACTCGGAGGCCGCCCGGGACATCGAGAGCGTGACCATCCCGAATATGGTCGACGACATGCTCCGCGTCATGGATGACGCGGGGATCGAGACGGCGACGATCATGGGGTTTTCGCTGGGCTCGCAGGTGGTGTTGGAGGCCTGGCGCCACGCGCCGGACCGCATCGACGCCATCGTCCCGATGCTCGGGCCTTACGAATACACGTTCAACACGGCGCTGCCGTGGGGGATGGGCAAGGGACTCTACCAGGTCTTCAAGCGCGTCGGCCCCGGACAGGCCAGCGTCTCGCTCAAGGCGATGAGCTCGCTCTCACGCTCGCCCATCATCTTCGCGATGCTGAAGCTGTCGGGCATGGTCGGTGGCAGCGTTCCGTACGAAGACATGGAGCCGTTCTTCCAGCACCTCGGCGACGTCGACGGCCCCACGCTCATCCAGCTCGCCATCGCCGCCCAGAACCACTCGGCGGGCGATATCCTCGAGGATATCGGCGTCCCGACGCTCATCGTCTCCGGCGGTCGCGACTCGCTGGCGCCACCGGAGCTCGGACACGAGATGGAGCGACGCATCCCCGACAGCGAGCTGCTCATCGTCGAGGACGCCACACACACGGGCATCCTGGGCCACAACCAGCTCATCGAAGACCGCGTGGAGCGGTTTCTGGAGGAGCACGGGTTGATAGGTTGATAGGTTGATAGGTTGATAGGTTGATAGGTTGATAGGTTGATAGGTTGATAGGTTGATAGGTTGATAGATTCGCGTGTATCGACCACCTTTCAATACCACGACCCCTAAATCTTGATTCGTGTGTAAGAAGTCGGACCGAGCCTCGGCGAGATGATTTTTTCGGTATCGAAGCCGGCAAACGCAGGCGATGCCAACGGCATCGTCGAGTATTGACGGCGAAGATAGCGGGAAAATCAGCCGACGATGGCGACGGGAGACTTTTTACACACGAATCAATCTTATTTGCTGAAATAGATCGTCTCACGCGCGCCCAGCCACGCACACAGCCTCTCCAGATGCTGCTGATCGACCGCGCGAAAGGCCGCCGGCGCATCGGAGTCGACGTCGAGGACGG